>JAGQKQ010000161.1 GCA_020430005.1 Candidatus Omnitrophota bacterium | reverse complement strand
ACATCCTTCTTTATGTTATCTTATATCTTTAAATTAGGGACGTACACCTTTTCCCCTATTTTTTCACCTCCCAAAACCCTTTTTTAAAAAAGGGGGAAAAGGTGTACGTCCCTAATTTTTGTTTTATTATATTTTATCAATAATTTTCTAATCAATAAACCAATCTATGGACCAAGCACAACTCATCTTCTGGACGGCCGCAACCGGCCTCTTTAGTGCCTTAGCAACAGGTTTAGGGGCTATTCCTGTTCATTTCATTAAAAACAATTCTTCGTCGTTTCGTGCATTTTCCTCAGCCGCGGCCGCCGGCATGATGATTTCGGCTTCAGTGTTTTCTCTGGTTCAGGAAGGTATCGCCTTGAAAACCAAATTGGCCTATGCCCCTTATGTGGTTATCCTTGGCCTTTTTCTGGGAGCCGTCTTTTTTAACTATACTGAAAGAAATTTTAACAATCCTAATGTTCACAAACATTATCTAAAAAACGGTTTCAGCCGCCGCGGCCTTCTGATCTTCATCGCCATGTTCATTCATTCCATTCCGGAAGGGATCGCGATCGGTGTCGCTTTTGCCACGGAAAATTTTCAATTCGGCCTCATTATGGCCCTGGCTATTTCCGTCCACAATATTCCGGAAGGCATTGCCATTTCCCTTCCCTTAAAAGCTGAAGGTGTTTCCACACGAAAATGTGCATGGATTTCTATCTTGACCAGCATTCCTCAACCGTTAATGGCTGTTCCATCAGCCTTATTAGCCTGGCTGTTTGAACCGATTCTTCCCATTGGTCTGGGATTCGCCGGAGGCGCGATGATTTATCTTACCGTGTCCGAGTTAATTCCTGACGCGTTGGAAGAAGGCGGAAAAAGTTTGACGGCCTGGGGCGTTATGGTCGGACTATGTTTCATGCTGCTGATTACCACCCTGCTTAACTTAATTCAGATATAAAAAAACGATAAACCGTCTATGGATTTATCGCTGATAGATTCCTTCTAAATCTTCTTAACCATTCATCTGTTTTTTATAAAACTCCAAACATTTTCGGCAGGTCCCGTCTTTTTCCGCCCATTCAGGATGCTTTTTGACAATTTCTTCAACGATATGATGTTCAACATGCTCTTTAAAAATTATCAAATCTCCCTCAATTGCCCTATTGCATACACCGCATTGATACTTCATCACACTTCTTTCTATTGAGGCTTGTCCGCCCGGGTATCACCGGCTTTAACATTAGCGTCTCTTTTTCCTTTAGGCCGGTACATCAACTTCCATGGATTTTGTTTCAGGTCATAAGTAAATTGATCGAGATTGACGGATGTATCCCGCATGTTCTCCACAATATCATCAATTTTTGTTTTATTCACCACCAGCCGTTCATCAATATTCGCCGTAATGGACCGCAAATGCGCCATGGACGCATTCAGATTCTTAAAGATTTCATCAATGGCTTGTTCATTCGTTTTTAGACGTGTATTAACATTTTGTGTAATCTCTTTAATTTCCTTGGCGATTTCCTGCCCATCCGCCAACAATTTATCGAAGTCGGCCGGTTCCCGTCCGACAATTACAGCCCCGGGAGGTAGAACAGCCCCTGTTTTTCCAGATGTTAAACCAATATACTTCTCCCCCATAAAACCCATATTTTTAATATAGGCTTTGCTGTCTTCTTTTAATTGCGCGTCTTCCCTTAGCCAAACCAGCAGTTCCATAACTGTCCCACTGTCCTGATTCTTGATATGGATCTCTTTTACGGAACCCACCTCCAGTCCGTTAAGCATGACCGGAGCGTTATTACTGACACCGTCAATATCGTCAAATTGAATCTTGACCATATATCCTTTTTTGGAAAAATTAAAATCCCCCGTTTTGATAGTCAACACGGCCAGAAAGGCCAGTACAAACGTGACGAGAATCCCGATTTTCATTTCATTATTTAATTTCATATTTCATTCCTCCGAACGATTATGTCTCACAAAATGATTGAACGAACTTAGTCACTATCATTTATTTGAATGGGGCCTTCAATCTCGCCCTTAATAAACTGCTGCACAATGGGGTTTGAAGAGTTCCGAATGGTATTCTTATCCCCCAACTCCAACAATTTTCCTTTGTACAAAAAGGCAATCCGATCGGCAATGCGAAAAACGCTTTCCATATTATGTGTTACAACGATCGACGTTAAATTGAGTTTCTTGGTTAAATCCAGAATCAACTGATCCACAACAGCACAAACAACCGGATCCAGCCCCGCCGTCGGTTCATCATAAAAGACAATCTCCGGGTCCATCGCAATAGCCCGGGCCAAACCCACCCGTTTTTTCATCCCTCCGGAAATTTGACTCGGCGTATAATTTTCAAATCCCTGCAAACCAACCAAATTCAGTTTCATCCGGGAAATAATACTAACCACTTTAGAGTCCAGCTTAGTGTGTTCCGTTAACGGAAGACTGACATTTTCTTCTACTGTCAAGAAGTCCAATAAAGCCGATGACTGAAAACTCATTCCAAACCGGCGTTTGATTTTTTCTTTTTCATCATCACTGGCTGTGCTCAAATCGGCATCGCCAAAAAAAACTTTTCCCGATGTTAAAGGAATCCCTCCCGTCATAATACGCAGCAATGTACTTTTCCCGCTTCCTGATCCTCCCAAAATAACAAAAATTTCGCCTTTATAGATATCAAGCGTTACGTCATTAAGGACACGGAGACTTCCAAAGTCCTTCACAATATTCTTAGCCGAAATGGCAATTTTCTTTTCTTTATTCATTGTTTAGAAATTAATAAAATAGTAAACACCGGTAACAATACAATCCGCGACGATAATGAGAATAAAACTGGAGACAACACTAATCGTTGTCGCCTTTCCCACACCCACCGCTCCTCCACGGGTTTTAATCCCCATAAAAGCTCCGACCATGGTAATAATCATCGCGAATACAAACGGTTTTGATAATCCTGTGTAGATATCCTTAAGCGTTAAATATTTTAAGGCCGTCTGCATGTACAAAGCCGGGTTAATATCCAGCGTAAAAACGCCTATGACATATCCGCCCAAAATACCGGCCGCATCGCCGATAACAGTCAAACAGGGAAGCATGAAAAATAAGGAAATGAATTTCGGAACGACAAGATACCGGACAGGGCTGATGGCCATGGTATCAAGGGCCTCAAGCTGTTCGTTAACCTGCATAGAGCCGATTTCCGCCGTAATAGCCGCGCCGATACGTCCGGCAATAACTAACGCGGCTAACACCGGCCCCAACTCCCGGCAAATCGAAATGGTCACAAGACTGGCGACATAAATCGTTCCACCCATCTTGGAAAGCTGGTGGGCGGATTGCATGGCAAGAACAACACCGGTAAAAAAGATAACAAAAAAGACAATGATAACAGAATTTGAGCCCATGAACACCATCTGCTCAAAGACCGCTTTTGATTTGATCGGTTTTCCCTTGAAAGGACCGACGAAAATCCAATAAAGTGTTTCAATAAAAAGGCGGATAAAATCGACAGAGAGTTGAAACCAGTTGATTGTCCGCCGTCCGACAATTTCAAAAAGTTTAAGCATAATAATTACGAATAACGATCCATTGTTTCTAAAAATTTCAGCGTTTTTAGAAATTCCTGAATATTAACAGGCTTGGTAAGATACGCGTCCGCGCCCATTTCCATACCAATTTTAATGTCGTCCTCTTCATCACGGGATGTTAATAAAAGAATAAGTATATCCTTTTTGCTCTCTTCATTTTTTAAGAGCTTGCAGAAATTAAATCCATTGATCACCGGCATCATAACGTCCAGAACAATTAAGTCTGGATGCTGGTCCATGGCCGTTTGCAGGCCATCCGCGGCCTCTTCGCACACATGGACATGATATCCTTCATCTTTCAGGGTTTTTTCCAGCAGTTTAATCTGGACGGGATCATCATCAACAACGAGGACATTTTTTATCGTTTTAGTCTGATTCATGACACTATTTTAACTCCACTTATAGGCCAATACAAACAAATCATTGCTTTTTTATATAAAAGTGTATTATGTACCTATATCTCCCTCAATTTATTTATACCTACATTGTCTTTGTTCATAATCCCACGCGCCGGAATTATCTAGGCATCGATCAATACGTAGCCACAATTTTATTTTTTGTATACCTAAAATACTTATACCAATGAAAATAACTATAAATAAGACTGTAAGAATCTTATAGCTTAAGTTTTTCATCCGTTTTTCCTCATCCAGCAACCCAGGCTAAGCGTCCATTCTTTATCTTTAAACGGAATAATTTTCTCCTCAGCCCTACTTCCCTTTTGTATGATACAGAAATTGATTAGCCCTATCTTCAAAAAAACCTTGTTTCACCGGCTTAGAGTTAATAACTTCTTGATAATTCTTGTTACTTATCAATTCATATAATCCAAAAGCTCTTTGACCCTCAACCGGCCTATTAGTTATTTCAACCTTATAATAATGTTCTGCAATCTTGGTTGCAAAACCATAATGTTTGGATATATGCACAGCAAAATAGTATGTATTATCATAAATTTTATAAATATAAAAATTTGGCGTGTTTACTGGACTTAATTGTGGATCATAATATTCCTTAATTTCTCTACCCAAACCTTCTTCAAGGGTAGAAATAAACCTTTTGAATTCATATCGTTTATGCGGATA
>JAGQKQ010000160.1 GCA_020430005.1 Candidatus Omnitrophota bacterium | reverse complement strand
CACACAGAGGAACCGAATTTACCCCTGTTGTAACTGTAGTCGATGAAAAAAAGAATATCGCATGGTGCGGATGCAAACATTCCAAAAACCCGCCGTTTTGTGATGGAAGCCATAAACAACTTCTGGATCCTTGATCCTGGATGCTCGCAAGAATCAAGCATCTAGAATCCAGCATTATTTTTTAAAATGGAAAATAAACCCCACATTCTTGATATGAAACCCGGCCGTTATTCATGGTGTTCCTGCGGTCAATCCAAAAAGCAACCGTTTTGTGACGGACGCCACGAAGAAACCGGCATGTTTCCTATTATCGTAATCATTGAAGAGCCGACCAAAGTCGCGTGGTGCGGATGCAAATGCAGTGAAAAACGTCCGTACTGTGACGGCAGCCATAAAAAGCGCTAACTATATTAAATATTCTTCAACACAAGATTAGACGGGGATCGATGAACCAATTCCTGGAACTCTTTGAACGAACGTTTTAGTTGCGCCAGTTCATCTGAATCCGCTACCGGCAGATCGTCACTACCATAATTATCTAACGCGTCCAAAACATTGCGGATTGATAATCGTTCCACATCCCTTGCCGGTTGATAGGCGGTAATCGGCTTGGTATCATCTAATTTTACTTCCGAAAGAATTTTGGCTTCAACCAGTTCAAACAGAAGCTCCCTTGTTAAACGGATCGGCATTTCCAACGCGTGAGAAATTTCCGATGCCCGCCAGGGCTTTTGTTCATTAACAAAGTTCTGAACACACAAATGAACAATCCGTAATGACATGAGATTTTTAAAATAACGGCTGACTTTCAAACAGTCCGGCTCAAATTCGTAGGTTTCCACATTCTGTTCGGCAAATGAAATTTCCGCGCCGAACAACACCACCAGCCAGCTCACTTGTAACCATATTAAAAATAACGGCAGCGCGGCAAAACTTCCGTAAATCGCGCCATATTTCGAGGCGCCGATTTGAAACGTAATATAAACCCACTGCACAAGCTGATAAATCGTCCCGGCAATAATCCCGGCAAGGATCCCCGAACGAAATTTAACTTCTGTATTCGGCATGAAAATATAAACAAATGTAAAGACAATCCAAAGGACAGCATAGGGTAAAAGCTTTAACAGTTTCAAAATGAACGGCGCGACCGGTCCTAATATGGTAATCTTTTCCATGATCAATGTCACCTGACTGGTGACCATTACCGTCAGACTGCTGGACATAATCAGAAGAATCGGACAGATCAGCATAATCGATAAATAATCACTGAACTTTCGTCCAAAACTCCGCGACTTGCGGATACCCCACACATCATTAAACGCGCTTTCAATTTGTCCTAACACTTTAATAACCGTCCAGAACAATACAGCCACCCCGATTCCCGCAATCACGCCACCCTGCGTATTCTGTAAAAAAGACTGCGCGAAATCAATAATCTGCGCGGCCACTTCCTCCTGCCCGGGCATTTTCTCCAACAATTCCGTTTCCAATTTCTTTTCAAAACCAAAACCTTTCGCGATACCGAAGGCCATCGCCACAATCGGCACAACCGATAATAAGGAAAAGAATGTCAACGCCGATGCGCGTAACGTACATTTGTCCTCATCAAAACCACGGATCGCCAAAAGGATAATCCGCAGTTGCCGGATCCAAAATGATTTTGTTTTCGAAAGTTTATCCGCCCGGATACGCCAGACACCGACCCTGAGAAAATCAATCAGTTTGGTAACATAACTTTTAGATTGCTGGATCATAATTTTAATTCCTTATAGTTTTAAGCCAGAAATTTTTCGCCCTTGGCCCAATTTTCCCGCGGGACCTCATCGATAACCAAATACGTCGCTTCTTTTGGTTTATTCAACACACGAAATAACGTGTCGGAAAATTCTTTGGCAATTTGATCTTTTTGCTCTTTCGTCGCCGTTCCGGCAATACGTAGTGAAATATAAGGCATATAAACTCCCCTGAATTACTGTTAAATGTTAAAAGTGTAAAGCTAATATTACATTTTACTTTTTACATTTTACAATTTTTTTCCTCTTCCATTTTCTACTTTTAATCTTCACTCTTTCTTCAAAAGAAATACCCCATGATGCGCTAACAAGTTTGGCCAGAGGCTGATTTCTCCTGTCGTACGCAAAAAACGTTCTTTTTCGATCGTGATCCCTTTGTCCTGACAGAACTGACGGAAGTCTTTTAAACTTAAAAAACGCAAGTTAGGTGTATTGTACCACTTGTACGGAAGCCATTTGGTAATCGGTACTTTTCCGAACAAGGCCACCTGAATTCTGGAGGATGTATGACAAAAATTCGGGATCCCGACAATAACCCTCTTGCCTACGCGTAACGATTCCATAATGACTGTTTCGGGGTTTAAGATCTGCTGGACACTTTCGTTTAAAATAACATAATCAAACCGCTTGTCGCTGTAATCCTGAAGACTGGAATCGATATCCCCCTGAAGAACCGTGACTTCTTTGTCCATACATTCATAAATCGCCTTTTCATCAATTTCAATTCCCGTTCCATGACAATCTTTTTTGTCTTTCAAAAGCGCCAACAGTTCCCCGTCGCCGCAGCCTAAATCGAGCACGCGGGAATTAGGTTTTATCAAATCCATAATCACATCATAATCGAGCCGTTTTTTCATATGACACGCTCTTTCCATACACGCTTCAAATAGGACGATATTAACCGGGCCTGGCTTTCGGTTTCCACCAGAAAAGCATCATGCCCGTAATTACTTTCGATTTCCAAATATGATACATCCACATCATTGGTCTTTAACGCGCGCACCAGCTCTCTGGACTGGTACGACGGATACAGCCAGTCCGATGAAAACGTGATAATTAAAAACTTCGCCTCAATCGGCGACAACACGTCACTTAACTTGCGCCCTTCGCACAGGTCAAAATAATCCAAGGCTTTGGACAGATATAAATAACTATTCGCGTCAAACCGGTCGACAAAACTTGACCCTCTGTATTTGAGATAACTTTCCACCTCAAAGTCTGTTTTAAAATCATACCCGACCGTTTCTTTATCCTGCAGTTTCCGGCCGAATTTCTTTTCCATAGATTCTTCACTCATGTACGTAATGTGCGCGATCATCCGGGACAATGATAACCCGGTCGCCGGCAGAGCCCCGCCGTAATAATTTCCGTTATTCCAATGCGGATCGGAAATAATGGCCTGGCGCGCTACTTCGTGCAGCGCGATCTGCTGAGCGGTATGACGGTAATTCGTTGCAATTAAAATCGCCGAATGGGCGGCATCGGGAAACATAATAGTCCATTTCAAAGCCAACAATCCCCCCATTGATCCGCCGACACAACATAACAGTTTCTCAATACCTAAATGGTCGATAAGATATTTCTGGACCAAGGTCATGTCTTCAATGGTAACCATCGGATAGGTTAACGCGTAGGGTTTCTTCGTTTTGGGATCAATCGAGGCCGGGCCGGTAGTTCCCTTGCAGCTGCCCAGTACATTGGCACAAATTACAAAATATTTATCGGTATCAAAGGCCTTACCCGATCCGATCATATTATCCCACCACCCAGGCTTATCCGCGCCCTTGTGATAACCGGCCGCGTGCGCGTCACCGGTCAACGCGTGGAAAACCAGGATCGCATTGGATTTATCCGCGTTTAATTCCCCGTAGGTTTCATAGGCCTGTGTAATCGGGCCCAGCTTCTGCCCACACTTCAGCGGCACCTCTCCCGGAGGTTCGGCAAACGTATAATATTGAGTTTCAATAATTGATTTATTATTCATAGATTCTCGATTCTAGATACTGGATTCTAGATACTTTGTGTCCCCTAATAGTTTTAGGAATCAAGCATCCAGCCTCTAGTATCCAGATATTAATTTGTTTATTATATTACAAGGATATGGAAAAAGGAAATGATAGTTACCGCTTTTGATTATAGCGGAACATCGCGTTGATACAGGACAGAGCGCGCTCTTGAACCTCGGGATTAATGGTCACACGGTCCCTCTCGGTCGGATTTTTGAGGACGCGTAAAATATCCTCCAGGGTATTGGATTTCATATAACGGCATAATGTGCAGGAACCAACCAGACGCTTATCCGGAAACTCTACTTGTAAACGGCCGGACAAACCGCATTCGGTGAGCATTAAGAATTCCTTGGCCTTGGCGGTTTTCATATAATCTAACAATTGGGCGGTACTGCCCACATAGTCGGAATTCTTGACAACCTCTTCATTACATTCCGGATGGCTGATAATCTCCGCGTCAGGATATTCTGTACGGATTTTAAAAATCTGTTCGGCGTCATATTCCTCATGTACATAACATGTGCCGTGATAAAACTGAATATCTTTTTTTATACCGCGCTTGATTAATTCATTTCTCAAGTTCTGCCCCATCAATTTATCGGGGAGAAAATAAATTTTATCATTGGGAATATTCTCAGCAATCGTATAAACGTTTGATGATGTCACGCACACATCACATTCCGCCTTCACCTCGGCGGTCGTATTGATATAACACACAAATGTATGCTCAGGGAATTCCTTGCGCAGACGACGAACATCTTCCGCGGTGATAGAATCGGCCAACGTACAACCATCTTCCAGCCCGGGAATAAGCACGTCCTTTTCGGGATTTAAAATCTTGGCCGTTTCTCCCATAAACCGGACCGCCG
>JAGQKQ010000015.1 GCA_020430005.1 Candidatus Omnitrophota bacterium | reverse complement strand
CGCTTTTCCAGGGCCGCAATTTCCTCACGGCGTTCCTTTGTTTCCTTTTCAAAATCCTGACGCAGTTTAATCATTGCGTCTTTGGCCTGAAGCTCTATTTCCTTTTTACGGTTTTCCGCGTCTTTTTTACTCGCCTCAATCAGCTCCTTAGCTTGTGACTCGGCCTCTCTTAACTTTTTACCGGCAAAAAACCATCTTAATAAATAGCCCGCAAAAAAAACAATTATCGCGAACAATGATAAAATAACGCTTTGGATATATACATCTAGTCCTTCATTCATCCAACAGCTCCTCTCTTTATAATCAAGACCGTTCTATAAAGGTTCTGCACGGACCCCTTTAAAACGGCTTGCAGGTACACGAAAGAAACAAAACAGGAAGAGCCAAATAACGGAAGATTTTAGTTGGTTAAAACACAGGTAACAGGAACATCGTGTTCCTGACAGGGGAGGGTGTCGACAATTTGAAAGTCGAAAGCCAATCCGATCGTGGAAGATGTCGAAGGTAAGGTTTTCAAGAAACGGTCATAGTATCCGCCGCCGCGGCCCAACCGGTTGTTTTGCCGGTCAAAGGCAACGCCGGGAACAATAGCCAAATCAATATCATGATTCTGCAATACTTGTTCCTTCTCATTTTTTGGTTCTTTTATTCCATAAGGACCTTCTTGTAGATCTTCGTCTAAGTTTGTTACCAGAATAGGCAAAAACTGATTCATCAGTTTATGAATTTTTGGTAAGGCTACCTTTTTTCCCAGATTGAGTGCTTTCTTTATCATTTCGAATGTATGAACTTCCCCATTAAATGACGCAAAAAACAGAACTGTTTTAGCGTCTTGAAAAACCTGCATTTGAAAAAGCTTGTCCATAATGGCCAAGCTTTTAACTAAACGGTCTTCCTCCTTCTGCTCTCTTAAAAGGGTTAAAATCCTTTTCCTAAGGTCTTGTTTCGAATTAATATCCACCTTAAAATTTCTTATTATTCTTATTAAGCTGTTTATTCTATCATTTATTATTTAAATATACAACCGCAAAATATTACTCAAAAAATTGTTCATAAATATTTTATTTTTAATTATTTATGAAATTTTTGGGGCCAAAACTATCCCTCTGACTTAAGCCGGTACATTCGTTCTTTGATTTTTTTCTCGAAACCGGAATCGGTCGGCTCATAATAGGTGGCCGGAAATGGCATATATTCTTGATCAACATAGTGATCTTTATAAGCATGCGCGTATTTGTATCCCTGCCCATGTCCCATTTTTTTAGCCCCCGGATAGGACATATCCTTAAGATGCTGAGGAACGGCCTGCGTCTTCTTTTCTTTCACATCATCAAGCGCCTTATCAATGCCAATATAGGCCGCATTGGATTTTGGCGCACACGCTACATACACAGCCGCCTGTGCCAAAGGAATACGTGCCTCCGGCATTCCAACAAATTCGGAAACCTGAAGGGCCGCACTAGCCAATACCAACGCCTGTGGATCGGCATTGCCGACGTCCTCGGCCGCACAGATACAAATCCGGCGGGCGATAAAACGCGGATCCTCTCCGGCATAAATCATTTTGGCCATCCAGTACAAAGTCGCATCCGGATCCGAACCTCTCATGGATTTGATAAAGGCCGAAGCTGTATCATAATGGGCATCGCCGTCACGGTCATAAACCACCTGCTTTTTCTGGATAGATTCCTGTGCTGCATCAATAGTAAAAACAATTTGTCCCGTTTCATCCGGTGGCGTTGTTAAGCATCCTACCTCTAAAGCATTCAAAGCCTTACGGGCATCCCCATCGGCCGCCTCGGCAAGAAATAACAACGCCTCTTCCTCGGCTTTAATTGAAAATTGTCCCAAACCGCGCTCGCGATCTTCCAAGGCGTTACGCAATACTTTTACTAACTCCTCTTTGCTTAAAGGGTGAAGTTCAAATATCAGTGACCTTGATAAGAGCGGGCTGATTAACGCAAAAAACGGATTTAAAACCGTCGCCCCGATTAGGATAATATTTCCATCTTCAATGTCCGGCATGAGAACATCTTGCTGAGCTTTATTGAAACGATGAATTTCGTCAATAAAAAGAATTGTTTTTTGTTGAGTTGTCGCCCGTCGAGTTTGTGCGGAAAGGATAACCCTGCGTAGTTCTTCCACATTAGAAGAGACCGCGTTCACCCGTTCAAAATGGGCCTTGGTTTTTTTGCTGATGCAATGGGCCAGCGTGGTTTTGCCGATACCCGGTGGCCCGTAAAAAATAACCGAACTTAACCGGTCGGCTTCAACGGCCCTGGTAAGAAGCTTTCCTTCTCCTAAGATGTGAGATTGTCCGACATATTGGTCAAAAGACTGCGGCCTCATTCTCACACTTAGGGGTGAACTTTTAAAGTTATCCTCCTCGTTGGCAAGGGCAAAAATATTTTGTCTGGAATCAAATTTTGCTTTTTTCATATATCCTAATATGGAGGGCGGATAAAAATCCCCGCGGTGCCGTCGACAAGGCATATAAGGTGAACCCTGTCACCAGGTGGGAACCTCTCTAAAAATACCCACGGGTATTACAGAAGTCAGGCATCCCATTTATAAAGTGTTGGTTCTTTATAAAGCCCCATCTAACGCACACAGCAGGGATATAAAACGTCTTATTATATCATAAAAAGAAAAGATACAACGGATAGGCTTGATAGCACCGGACAGAAAACCCTATCTTTTCACGGCATCCAGACGATCCGTCAACGCCTGGGAAATCCGGTCGTGAACAACGTTCACCTCGTTTTCGGTCAACGTCCGCTCAACAGATTGATATTGCAGAGAAAAAACAAGACCTCTCTGTCCCTCGGGAATCTTTTCGCCGATATATTCCTCAGTCAGAGAAATATTGGTTAAAAGTTTTCCGCCCAGTTCATAAACAATATCTTTAATTTGCTGGAACGAAACACTATTTTTAACGGCAAGACTAATATCCCTTACCACCGCCGGGTAGCCGGAAATCGGCTGAAAACGTTTTTCAAACGCGGAGCCACTATAAAGCGCGTCCAAATCAATTTGAGCAAACCAGACCTTTTGCTGTTTAATGCCCCAATTGTCCAAAACATCTTCATGAACCTCTCCAATAGAACCGATGGATTGAGATTTCACCTTTATAACCGCCGCCCCGTCCTCAAAATATTCCTGCGCATCTTGTTCAAACAAAACGGAATCATTTCCTAATTTTAAAAATACCTGTTCAAGACACCCTTTTAAATCAAAAAAGTCCAACGGTTTAAGCATCGTTTCACGCCAGTCCTTATCGCGATCCCCCGTCATGACAACGGCCAAAACATCTTTTTCCTTGTTTCCCGTATAAACTTTACCGATTTCGAAAAGCCTTAGATTTTTCTGTCCTTTATTTAAATTAAACTGCACAACCGAAAGAAGACTCGGCAGCATAGTCGGACGCATCATTTCTTGATCCAGCGTTAAAGGATTGCTTATTTTGATCCCTTTTAAATTTCCCTGGTGCGATTTTTCCAGCGCGACCTGGTTAATCATACTGTAAGTAATAATTTCGCTTACCCCCTGCATGACCATTGTCTGCGCTACCCGCTTTCGGCAAACCTGTCTGTTGTCCGTCGTGATATCCGTCGCTTTGATTTCCGGCATGGTCATCGGCAGATTGTCATAACCGATAATTCTAGACACCTCTTCAATAATATCGACGCTGGCTTTAATATCTGTCCGGAATGATGGCGGTGTTATCTTAAACATCCCGCCCTTTGTTGATGAAACCTTGAAGTCCAATTTATTTAATATTGTTTTGCATTTCGCCGTCGTAAGCTTTGCACCCAGAGAAGAGTTTATTTCGTCTAAAGATATGTTCACCGTCGTTTGGATTTTTCGCGGCTTTTTGGCAACGAGGTTATTATAGGATGTCATTTTTCCGCCGGCGGTTTGTAGAATTAAATCTGTTGCTCGTCGGGAACCATACTCCACACCATCAAAATCAACGCCACGCTCAAAACGATAGGATGAATCGCTGGAAAGAGCCAGTTTACGCGATGTCCGACGGATAAGGACTTGATCAAAACAAGCGCTTTCCAAAAGAATATTCTTTGTTGCAGAGGTAACCTCTGTGTCCTGCCCGCCCATAATGCCGGCAATGGCCACCGGTCTTTTTTCGTCGGCAATAACCAGAATAGACGGATCAAGCTCGCGCTCTACGCCATCAATCGTAACAATTTTTTCACCTTTTTTAGCAAAACGCACAACAATCTTTCCGCCGATCAATTTATCATAATCAAACGCGTGCAACGGCTGGCCGTTTTCCAACAACGAAAAATTTGTAATATCAACTACGTTATTGATAGATCGAAGACCTAAAGACTCTATTCGTTTAAGTATTGTATCCGGCGTCTTTTTAACAGAAACACCCTCGATGACGATCCCGATATAACGGGGGCATTTATCGTTCTCGACGATTTGGACATCGCATTTTGTTTTGGGAAAGGACAGTTTTTTTATCGACGGCATCTTCTTTACTTTATTTAAGACGGCCGAAACTTCCCGGGCAATACCGATCATGTTCAGACAATCCGCACGGTTTGGTGTTACTTCGACCTCGACAACTTTATCGCCATGACAGTCGTGCACAGCCTCCACCTCAATACCAGCCATGGTCAGTTTGTGGACAAAATCATCCAGGCTTGTATTGAACGTAATATAATCTTTTAGCCAGTTTAAACTAATTTTCATAATGTCTTATTTAAAATTGTTCAAGGAACCGTTTATCATTTTCATAAAAATTTCGAATATCCGTTATGCCATGTTTCAACATGGCAATCCGCTCAACACCCAAACCAAAGGCTAGCCCGGTGTACTTTCCCTTGGGATATCCGGCTGCTTCAAACACCTTTGGATGAACCATTCCGCATCCCATGATTTCCAACCAATCTTTCTTCCCTTTGGCCCATGAGATGTCAACCTCGGCGGACGGTTCTGTAAACGGAAAGAAGTGTGGACGAAAACGCATTTTAATATCACGTCCGAAAAAGCGCTGACAAAAGGCGGTTAGTAACCCTTTCAGGTCAGAAAATTTGACGTCCTTATCAACGAGAAGTCCTTCAATTTGATGAAACATGAATGAATGGCTCGCATCCACCGCGTCGGGACGATAAACCCGTCCAGGAATAATAACAGCCAACGGCGGCTTATTATTTTTCATAATACGGATTTGTCCCGGAGAAGTATGACTACGTAATAAAAGTTTTTTTGTTTTATCCGTCGGATCTTGGGCGTCGAGGTAAAATGTATCAAAGCCGTCTCTGGATGGATGATCTTCCGGAATATTCAACGCAGAAAAATTATTAAACTCTGTTTCCATTTCCGGGCCATCCTGAATAACAAAACCCAGCCGCTCAAAAAGCCCGCAAATTTCCTCAATCGTTTGGGTAATCAAATGCTGATGGCCGGCTTCCAACGCCACACCAGGCATTGTGACATCTAAAAATCTTTTCGAAGATTGCTTTTCTTTTTGTTTAATAGCCGTCTTCTTTTCTTCAATAATTCGGGAAACGGTGTTCCTTAAATCATTGGCCCCCTTGCCAACGGCGGGCTTTTCTTCTTTGGATAATTGGGGAAGTGAAGCATAGATTTCGGCAACCAACCCTTTTTTACCCAAATATTTTATGCGGAATTCTTCCAGTGCCCTCGCGTCGGAGATGCTGGTTGATTCCTGTTCGGCTTGTTGTTGTAGTTCTTCAAAATTCCAAGACATAGTATTTTTTCTTACCTCTTATTTCTTAAATCTTACCTCGATTAATGCGGCGTATTATAGCATTTGTTAGACAATCGTCAAAGTTTCTTGTATGGGGTTATTTTTTCCACGTTGAGGCGGCAAACAGAATTAAAATCGAATATAACTCCAACCTTCCAGCCAGCATCAAAAAGATCAGAGCCCATTTGCCGGGAATAGAAAACCAGCCGAAGTTTTGCGTGGCGCCAACCTTAGCCAGACCGGGTCCGATATTGCTTAACGCCGAAATAGCAGCCGTGGTGGCTGTTACCAGATCACAGTTTTCCGTAAACAAAATAACGCCCGACCCAACTGCAAATAATAAAACAAAAAGACAAAAATAAGACATCAAGGCGGTAATCGTTTTATCCGGTAAAGGCTTGGAGTTGGACTTAATCAAAATAACCGCGTTGGGAAACACGGCCTGGATAATTGAAGCAACAGCCGTTTTAATGACCAGTAAGACACGAATAACTTTCATCCCGCCGCCTGTGGAACCGCCACAACCGCCAATAAACATCAGCATCACTAGTAGAAATTTTAAACCAACCGGCCACAATTCAAAATCAGCCGTCACAAACCCTGTCGTTGTTAAAATACTAACGACCTGAAAGGCCGAATCCCGTATCGGATAATACGCTAGATTCGTTTCAAAAAGAACGAGCGCAAAAATTGGGATCAAACAAATAAGTAGGAGGAAATACGTTCTAAACTCTTCATTCTTCCAGGGAGCTCTGAACCGCCCATGTAAAACCTGATAGTGAAGGACAAAGTTGATCCCCGACAAAAACATAAATACAATAATAACCCACTGAACCTGTGGACCGAACGCGGCAATGCTGGCGTTTTTCGTCGAGAACCCCCCCGTGGCCATCGTCCCGAAGGTGTGACACAGCGCATCAAAAACACTCATACCGCACAACCACAATAAAACGGCCTCCAAAAGAGAAAGTGTAAAATAGACCTTCCATAACTGTTTGGCTGTTTCCTTTATCCGCGGATCCAAACGCTCAACAATCAGTCCAGGGGCCTCTGCCTTATAAAGCTGGGAAACATTAACTCCCAAGGCCGGTAGTAATGCTATATACAACACAATAATTCCCATGCCGCCCAGCCAGTGCGTTAAACTGCGCCAGAACAATATCCCCCTCGGCAACGCCTCAATGTCTGTAAAAACCGTAGCCCCTGTTGTTGTAAAACCACTGACGGTTTCAAAAAAAGCGTCTGTATATGTTGGTGCCGATTGGCTTAAATACAATGGCAGGGCCCCCAAAGCGGAAAGAACAATCCAGGATAAACCGACAATCGCCAAACCGTCCTTCGCACCAATACGTTTATAGTCCTCGGGCTTCATGCGAAAGATCCACAAAAAAATACCGGCCATCGCGAGACCAAATAAAATGGTTTCTGAAAAGGCGACAACTTCTATGTGATGGGGGTTATCATGAAGGGCCCAGCCCAGTGGAATCGCCATAAAGAGACAGACGATAATCGAAATCCTGGCAATAATATTAGTAACGATTCTTTTGTGCATGGGCGTTATCGGACCTCGCTAAAGACCAAACATTTTTAGCGGGTAAACATATCCTGAAGTTTTTTAACGGCTGTTTTTTGACAAAAAACCACAACCTTCTGACCGGCCTTAACCTCAGTGTCTCCCTTGACCAATTCCGCGCCGGTTTCGCTATAAATAGCGCCGATGATAGAGTCCTTCGGAAATTTCAAATCTTTGATCTTGGCTTTTGTAATAGGAGATCCTTCTTCCGGAATAAACTCCAGGGCCTCGGCATCGCATTCCAGAAGTTTGGCCACCGAAGTAATCCCTTTACCCCGGACAAGGTGTAAAATTTGCTCAACAGCCAAATGGTGCGGATTGATGATTGCGTCAATGTCAAGAGCATCGATAATGCTCAAATAGTCCGGCTGCTGTGTTGTAATAATGGCAAATTTCGCGCCCATTTTTTTTGCCAACACAGAGCTAATCAAATTCAGATGGTCATTGGTGGATGTGGCAATAAATGCGTCGGCAACTTCTATTCCGCATTCATTAAGAATATCGGCCTCAGAGGCTGATCCGTTGATAACACGGATCGCTTTAAAGTCACCCGCAATGGCCTTTGCCAAAACAGGATCTTCTTCCAAAACGGTAATATCCTTGATAGTATTCGTCAGTTCTGCAACCAAGTGTCTTCCGGTTATACTGGCACCGTAAACTAAGACCTTCTTCGGCATTTTGCTTTCGGGATTGACAAAGGTCAAAAACTCGGCAAGAGAGCTGGCCGGTAAGAGCGTATAAATCAAATCATCCGCTTTGATAACGGTGTCCCCTTTGGGAATAATAACCTCTTTTTCACGGACAATGGAAATGATAAGAAAGGGCCAGGGAAAGTCCTCATCGGAAAAATCCTGCATTTGCATTCCGACAAGCGGTGATGTTTGAGGAACATCAAATCCCCGCAGGAGGATTTGCCCTTCAGCGAAATCAGCGACCTCATTGGTTCCGGGAGATAAAACGGTTTTAACAATATCGCGGGCGGCCAAAAGCTCGGGGTTAATAATTTCGTCGATGTTAAACTGCGAATATCCGAACCGCTCCAGCGCTTTACTAAGAGCCGTGTTCCGAACGCGGGCAATCCGTTTCTTTGTTCCATAAGAACCCGCTAGAGAACAGACGACTAGATTTGTTTCATCCGAGGTCGTAACCGCTAAAATAATATCGGCCTCATCGACACCGGCCTTATGCAATGTGTCCGGGTCGGCGCCATTACCGATAATGACCTTAACGTCCAACTTCTCCGAAACTTTTTGGGCAAGATCCTCTTTTTGCTCAATCAGATAGACCTGATTGTTTTCTTCGGCCAGCCCCTTGGCCAGATTACGACCAATACGGCCAGCCCCTACAATAATAATATTCATAGTAATGATTGTATAATAATTTAGGCCCTACTACTAGGGCCTAAATTATTTTTTTAATCAATATTTTATTAACGGAAACACTTAGTTTGCCGCCGCGTCTGCTTTTTTAGCACCGGACTTCAATGCGTCCTGGGCAACATTCACAAGCTTTTTGAACGCTTCCGGAGAGTTTACCGCCATTTCGGCTAAAACTTTTCGATCGATATCTACATTAGCAACAGCCAGGCCATTAATGAAACGGCTGTATAAAACACCCGCTTCCTGACAAGCCGCACTAATACGAACGATCCACAGACGACGAAACTCACGTTTTTTAACCTTGCGGTCTCTGTATTGATAAGTCAGTCCTTTAACAACAGATCGGACGGCTTGACGGTATCGTTTACTACGGTGGCCAAATTGTCCTCTAGCCTGTTTTAGAACTTTTTTCTTTCGTTTTTGTGTTGCAACGTTTGTTTTAATCCTAACCATAAGGCAACAGCCTCCTTATCTTCTTTTCGTCGGCATCCGAAAGATATCCTCCCTGACGCAACTTTCTTTTTGTCTTACGGTTCATCTTTCCTAATATATGCCCGCGATTGGCACTGCGCTTTTTAATTTTTCCGCTCTTCGTTATTTTAAAGCGCTTTGCCGCGGATTTATTTGTTTTTAACTTTGGCATTGCTCTTCCTTTCTAATCAAACGTTAGTCTAAGGTTAACGATTGATTTGTTTGCGTTTAAGACAAGGTAAAGGGATTGTCGTTGTCTTAAGCTTTCTCGCTTTTTGGCGCGAGGACCAGTGACATTACACGGCCTTCCATCATCGGATTTTTCTCGGGCTGACCGGTCTCGGCAACATCTTTCACCAAACGGTCTAAAATTTCCCGGCCTAAATCCTTGTGCATCATTTCGCGGCCCCGAAACATCATGTTAATCTTAACTTTATCTTTTTTTGCTAAAAACTTCTGAATATTTTTTAACTTAATCTGATAATCGTGCTCATCAATACGCGGCTTCATCCGAATTTGTTTAAGATGCGTTACCCGTTGGTTTTTACGAATCTTGCGTTCTTTTTTTTCCTGATCATATTTAAACTTACTATAATCCATGATCTTGCAAACAGGAGGTTTTGCCGTGGGAGCAATTTCAACAAGATCAAGATTATGCTCTTTTGCCAGGTCTAACGCCCTGCTAAGAACAACCACACCCAACTGTTCCGATTCAGGACCAACCACGCGAACTTCCGGAGCCTTTATACGTTCATTGATTCGGGTAAATTTTTGAATAGTAACACCTCCTGATTATGTTTTATCTTTCACTTCTTGTAATATCTGCGCCTTAAAATCATCCACGCTCAAGGTCCCCTGATCCCCTTGGGCATATTTTCGGATAGCTACCTTTTTCTCGCTCACCTCTTTATCGCCTATAATCAAAAGATACGGAACCTTTTTAACGGTTCCTTCACGAATGCGCTTATTTAAGCTCACGCTACGATCGTCAATTATAACCCTAATATTGCCCTCTTGTAAACTCTCTTTTAGCCCCCTGGCAAAATCGTTATGTTCCTCCCGAATAGGGATAATAATGACCTGGTTGGGAGCCAGCCAGGCCGGAAAGGCCCCGCCATAATGCTCGATTAATGTCCCGATAAAGCGTTCAACGCTTCCAAGTATAGCACGGTGAATCATGATTGGCCGCTCTTCCTGGCCTTCTTCATTAATATAGCTAAGATCAAATCGTTCCGGCAAAGAAAAATCGCATTGAATCGTGGCACACTGCCATTCCCGCTTCAAGGCGTCCTTTAATTTGATGTCAATCTTAGGGCCGTAAAATGCCCCATCGCCTTCATTAATTTCGTAATCTAACCCTTTTGTTTTTAAGGCATCCTCCAACGACTGTGTGGCGATTTCCCAGGCCTCTTCGCTACCGATGAAGTCGTCCGGGCGCGTGCTGACCTCGATTTTCAGATCGTGAAAACCAAAGTCTTTCATAATATCAAACATAAATTCGATAACACCTATCACTTCCCCCTTCAACTGGTTCTGCCGGCAGAAAATGTGGGCGTCATCTTGTGTAAAACCACGAACCCTTAGTAATCCATGAAGAACTCCCGCCTTTTCTTGACGGTAGACCGTCCCTAATTCAAAAAATCGTATCGGCAGTTCCCGATAAGAACGTTTTTTTGAATTAAAGATTAACATGTGCCCCGGACAATTCATTGGCTTAACGGCATACTCCTCGCCGTCAATTTCCAGATAGTACATATTTTCCCGATAATGCCCGGAATGTCCGCTTTGATCCCAGAGCTTCCCCTTTAAAATATGCGGCGTCATGACTAGCTGGTAACCACGCTTGACGTTTGCCTCGCGGATATAATTCTCCAAAATGTTGCGCAGCATGGCCCCGTCGGGATGATAAAAAACCATGCCGGCGCCGGCTTTATCGTGATAAAAATTAAAAAGATCTAACTGAACACCCAGTTTTCGGTGATCACGTTTTTGTGCTTCTTCCAAAAGATTCAAATATTCGTCCAGCTCTTCCTGCGAAAAGAAAGCCGTTCCGTAAATTCTTTGCAGCTGCGCCTTTGTTTCATCTCCACGCCAGTAGGCCCCGGCGACAGAAAGAAGTTTAAATGCCTTAATTTGGCCGGCGTCGTCGATATGAGGTCCCTTGCAAAGATCCAGCCACTCTTCTCCTGTTTGATAGATGGAGACCTCGTCGTCCTGCAGACCGTCAATCAATTCCACTTTATAATCTTCCTTTTTCTCGGCGAACATTTTTCGCGCCTCTGATTTTGGCATTGTGGAATGAATAAACTTCGGTTTGCGCTCGATAATTTTACGCATCCGTTTTTCAATCTTTTTTAAATCCTGATCAGTAAACGGTTCCGGTTTGTCAAAATCATAGTAAAAGCCGTTCTCAATCGCCGGGCCGATTGTCACCTTAACTTCCGGCCATAGTTCCTGAACGGCCTGCGCCATAATATGAGAGCAGCTGTGACGTAATTTATCTAAATCTGTTTTATATTCCATACCTACTTTAAAGATCCCTGCAATAATGTCCGTTCCTCGTCGGTTAAAGATGCTTCGAAATTCATCATATCGTCATGAAGGGCCTGTTGAACTTTCGTCTGCTTTTCAACTAGCTTTTTTTGTCCGATGGACATTCCGCGAAGAACCAACTCCGGAGTTTGTTCCATTAATTTTTTTCCAAGATCTGTTTTATAAAACTCGCCTAACTCTGCAATTTCTTCTTCCGTAAATTTGTTCATATACAAATCAATATAGTCATCTTTCATATATGACCATGTTAATTCTTTTCTTAACATATCAAACTCTTTATCCGATAAAGCCTCCAGTTTTCCATACAGCCCTTCCGGAAAATTTTGTGCGTCCAGACGTTGCTGTGCAAGCTGTTGAAGACGATTAACCATTTCTCCGATTTCCGTGTCCATATTCATGATTTTAAGAAGATCTTCCGCCTTCTGTCTCTTGGACGCATCATCGGCCGCGGCAAAAGAGGTTATACCAAAGATCAGAACAACAGTTATGCTAAACTTCAAAATTTTGTTTTTCATATTTTCCTCCAAAATGGTGGGGCCAACAAGATTCGAACTTGTGACCTCTTCCATGTCAAGGAAGCACTCTAACCAACTGAGCTATGGCCCCATTCTAGTTGCTAGTTCTTAGTGCCTAGTTTCTAGTAAAAAATGCTGAAAACCAAATGCCAGTAACTAAGCACCCGCCGTTGAAAACTAAAGTGGGCAAGGTGGGAGTCGAACCCACACGGCCTTACGGCCAAAGGATTTTAAGTCCTTCGTGTATGCCATTCCACCACTTGCCCAATCTGGCTGCTAGTTCTTAGCGCCTAGTTCCTAGTAAATAAAGAGTGGTAAACTATTATCAAAAACATTACCGTCGATAAAAAACCACCGTTAAACTTCTTTTAAAAAACCTCCGCCAGCAACCAAGCACTAGCGGCCAGGCTCTAGTTTGGAGGCGCGAGCCGGAATCGAACCGGCGAATAAAGGTTTTGCAGACCTCTGCCTTACCACTTGGCTATCGCGCCATATTATTATCAAATCGCCGTCAAAACCGTTTTGATAATGGTCTTTTCATCGGCGATATGTCCGTCACCGGTTGTCCCGCACGCAAGTTTTCCCTTCACGGGCTCAATAAACTTTATTCCGAACTTTTTAAGTTTGGAACAATTTTCCTGCACGACTTTGTGACGATACATTTCCGTGTTCATCGCCGGAGCGATTAATACTTTCGCCTTAGTGGCTAATACAGTACATGTTAACAGATCGTCCGCTATTCCGCCTGCCAGCTTTCCTATAATATTCGCCGTCGCCGGGGCAATTAATACTAAATCCGCTTCCTGAGCCAGCTTAATATGCGGCATTTGCCAGGATTCTCTCTCGTCAATGTGGGCACGATAAACCTCTTCTCCGGCCAGACTGGATAATGTCAGCGGCGTGATAAAGTGCTCGGCGTCTCTAGTCATAATGACCGAAACTTTTAATCCATTTTCAGAAAGTCTTCGGATAAGATCTGCGGATTTATACGCGGCGATGCTTCCTGTGACACCCAACAAAATTTTCTTTTGCTTGGCCATCTTACCTATGAACCGTTTTCGACTTTGGCCTCTTGAACGTCTCCATCCGGGGAACAAAACCCTTCATCAATCGCATGCTTGGCAACAACTTTTCCCTGGATAATTTCTTCCAGAGCAACAGTCGTTTCTTTTTCACTTCCATGGGCATTAACCAGCTTTGGTTTTCCCTCGGCCAGCTCAACAGCTCTGTCCGATGCCATACGCACCAACTTATAAATACTCATCCCTGCTTTTGGTAACAATTTTTCCAATGGTTGCTTTGCCATAAGTTCTGCCTCCTAAATAAGTAATGTCCTACTATATAAATCTATTTATAAAATCCCCACTATAATACTAAAATAATAGGGATTATATATATCACAGCCGGCCGGACTTGTCAAAAGGAAAATACTAGCCGTTTTTTTACGAAAAACCGACTTAAAGTCTAAAATTTCTATGAGTTACGATAACTTTTATTGGGTGATTTCATGAAGGATAATGCCTCTAAGCTGGGCAAAACAACGCTGAAGGCTATCGTTGATTAAAACGTAGTTGTAACTTTTGGCTTCTCTCAGCTCATCTTTGGCCGTTTTTATTCTAAGATCAACTGTTGCTTGATCTTCCGAACCGCGATCCGTCAACCTTTTACGTAAAACTTCCAGAGATGGTGTCTTTATAAAAATCGAAACGGCCTCTGGAAATTTCCGTCGAACGACCTCCGCCCCCTTTACATCGATACACAAAAGAACGTTTTTTCCCGATCGGATTAACTTATAAACATAACTTTTCGGGGTGCCATAGTAATTGTCAAAAACCTTCATTGATTCAAGAAAGTGCCCAGCCCGTTTTTTGTAATCAAACATTTTCCGGCTGACAAAAAAATAGTCGCGCCCATGTTGTTCTCCCGGACGTTGTGGACGTGTTGTAACGGATATGGATTTGGCAAGGTTGTTCTGACTTGCCAGAAGTTGTTTGTAAAGTGTTGTTTTGCCAGAACCGGAAGGGCCTGAAATAATAAAAATTTTTCCCTTCTTCATAGTTCTATTCTATATTCTGTGCTTGTTCACGAATTTTTTCGATCTTGCTTTTCAAGTTGATGACCGCGTTGGAAACAATCTTGTCCTGAACTTTGGACCCGATAGTATTCGTTTCTCTCTGCATTTCCTGCGCGATAAAATCAATCTTTTTCCCGACGGGAGCCGTCGCTTTTAGCAAAGATTTTAGCTCGTCAATATAGTGCGAAAGTCTGGAAATCTCCTCATTAATATCCGAGCTTTTCTGGAATGACTTAAATTCATCTTCGGAAAGTTTCTGACGGTTGCTCTTTAATAAGAGCTTCGACTGTTTATTGATGGCACGAATCTGCAGCTTCATTTCTTTTAATTTATCCTGCACGTCCCGGTTCAGGCTGAGACCTTCGCGCTTGCGCATATCCACCAAACTTTTGAGGGCCTTTTCTATACCCTTTTTTATTTCCGGCCAAATTTTTGACGGACTCACCAAAACTTCTTTGGTTTCCACCACTCCCGGTAACTTAATGAGATCTGCCACCGTCAAATCGCTCTTCAGACCAAATTCACTTTTTAACACCTTCGCCTGTTTTATATAGACCTTGACTGCTTCTTTATTCAGGCTGATGGCTTGCAAAGGTCTCTCCAAAATTTTAACAGCGACCGTCACGCGCCCGCGTTGAACATTTTTTTTCACCAATTGCTGAATTTTATTTTCAATAGAACCGAAACCTATGGGCAAAAAATGATTTAAATCAAAGAACCGGTGGTTTAGACTTTTCACCTCTATCGTCACCTTAACTTGCCCTACGGAAATTTCGGCCGTTCCATAACCTGTCATTCCTTTGATCATGCCCAGACCTTTTCCTTATGTGATTCAATAACTTTCAACCTTGTCGGATAAATCGTATCCGTAATATCCGACGGTTTAAACCACAATTTAATTTCACGCTCAGCCTCCTTCTTATCGGAGGAGACATGAACAACGTTTTCGAATATCCCATTTGTTGTAATACGACCGAAGGCCCCTCGTATTGATGAGGGATCCGCTTCTTCAGGGTTTGTGGCGCCGGCGATCTTACGGCATTTTTTTATTGCGTCCTTACCGCAGTAAATGATAGCCAACAACTTTTTCTGCTTGTGATACTTTCCGAGCAGGTACTCCACAACATCGTTAAAAAAGGGCCGTCCTTTAATATGCCGATAATGTTCTTCGACAAGCTCTTTGTTGGTCTTCGCAATTTTCATGGCTGCGATTTCCACTCCGGTTTCGGCAAACTTGTTCATGACATGACCGACCAGGCGTTTAGAAATACCGTCGGGCTTTATGATAACCAGGGCTGCTTCTTTCATTTTTTAATATGTCTTATAATTCTGTCCAAATCATCGAGTGAATAATATTCAATGATGACCTTTCCTCGTTTCCGCTGGGCCTTAATACGAACTTTCGTTCCCAGCGCCTTTTGCAGATCTTCTTCCAAAAGAACGATTTCGTGGTCCTTGTCCTTTGGAACGTTTACTCGACGGGCACCGCCGGTAGTCATTCTCTTAATTTGATTTTCCAACTCACGAACGGAGATTTCTTTACTGATAACCTCTTCAAACAACCTGTTCTGCGCGTCAAAGGACTCCACGCCCAAAAGTGCCCGCGCATGTCCCATAGAAATTTCTCCGTCGGAAACGCTTTGTTGTATACGCTGTGGAAGGTTCAACAGTCGCATTATA
>JAGQKQ010000159.1 GCA_020430005.1 Candidatus Omnitrophota bacterium | reverse complement strand
CTGAATATTACGATTCTCCGACTGACGCCAGAGAATATCCATACCGGTTAAAATCGGAACACCCGCTTCAATCAATGAGGTTAAGCGGTGTGTAAACATAATCAACGTCTGAAAATTAACTTTTTTAGCAAACAGCCTTTTTTTGGTGATCGGCGTGGCCGACACAAAATAATACTTCGTTCTGGATACAGCCATTTGAACGTCTTTTTTGTTAAGACCTTCCATGACACCGTAAAGGTCCCGGCCTTTTTCGTCTTTAACACGATATATAAAAAATTTAGCTTTACTCATCGTCTGTTAGCGTTGCCTGCAACACTTCCTCTACTGTTGTTACCTTTTCCAGGGCTTTTTTCATCCCGTCGTTTCTTAACGTTTTCATTCCTGTTGTTGTCGCCGCCTGAACGATTTCTCCTTCGTCCGCGGACTTTAATATCATTTTCCGAATCGTGTCATTAACCGTTAAGATTTCATAGATCGCAACACGCCCACGATACCCTAACTGAAAACATTCTTTACAACCCTTTGGGCGGGCCAGCGTACCGTGAAACTCTTCTCCGGTAAATTTTTTAATCTGATCCCTTATTTCTTGATCCGGTTCATATTCTTCTTTACAATGCGGGCACAACCGGCGCACCAAACGCTGAGCGATAACACCTATTAAGGCCGATTGAATAAGAAACGGTTCAATACCCATATCAACTAGGCGTGTAATGGCTGCCGCTGCGGAATTGGTATGGAGCGTAGACATGACCAAATGTCCTGTCAAAGCTGCACGGATAGCGATATCCGCTGTTTCCGTGTCACGGATTTCCCCTACCATAATAACGTCCGGGTCATGTCTCAAGATGTGGCGAATAGCTGTGGCAAAATGATAACCGGCGCGGTTATTGATCGCTGTTTGATTAATTCCTGCCATTTTATACTCGACAGGATCTTCAACCGTAATAATATTCCGCGAAACATCGTTAATAGTGTTAAGCATAGCATATAAAGAGGTGCTTTTGCCAGCTCCTGTGGGTCCGGTGACTAAAATCATTCCATAAGGCCTTTTGACCAATTTTTCCACTTTGGCCGTTTGCTCTGCGGGCATCCCCAAAGAACCCAGACTAAAATCGGTAAAGGATTTATCAAGAATCCTTAAAACCATATTTTCTCCCATAATATCCGGTATTGTGGAAACACGGATATCGTATTCTTGTTTCTGATTTAGTGACGGCACGGACAGACGCCCATCTTGCGGCCGGATATTATCGGCCACATCCATGCCGGACACAATTTTGATACGGGAGATGACACGGCGCTCAAAATCTTTAGATATCGAATCTTTTTCATATAAACATCCGTCGATACGGAAACGCACACGCATTTTGTCTTCCATCGGTTCCAAGTGTATATCGGACGCTCGTTCCTTAATGGCCCGGCTGATTAGAGATTCAACGTACCGTATAATCGGCGCGTCATCTTCATCTTGTTTCGCTTTTTTCTGTGTGATGCGCTGGGTAAGGATATTACCTTCATAATGATCCAGGAAATCGGAAATCTGTTTTCGATTAGCCAGGACAGGTTTAACTTTATAACCGCTGATGTCCTGGATAATCTGAATGGCGGACAAATCCAGAGGATTATTAATAGCGACTAATAAACAGTTATCTTTAATTTCAATAGGCGCAACTTGATTCATTTTCAGGATATCAACAGGAATAAGCTGCGTGACTTTCGCATTAGGAACCATACCGGCAAGACTGATATAGGGAAGTTGATAAAGACGGCCCAAACTGGTCAGCAACTGCTCCTCTGTGACAAAGCCCAATTCAATAAGAAGCTGACCCAATTTACGGCCATCCGTATGCTGAATATCCAGGGCTTCCTTCAGCTGCTCAGGATTAATAAGCCCCTCTTCAATAAGGACTTCCCCCAATTTTAAGACTTTTCCATCCATTTTATCGTCCCGGCTTTATTTTCAAGAGTTTACACAATATGAGTCATCTAAAGTATGCAATATTTATATTCGCCTGTCAAATTTTCACAAAAAATCAATTTTATCAAAAATTACTGATATTCAATAAGTTACCGTATTCTCAACGGCTTACATCTCTGCTTCAAACTCAAAAATCGTCAAATTTTTTGATAATTCATCAACTGGGAAAAGAGTATACGCCTCAATTTATCTTATATGTATTAATATTAATCAGATAAGGCGATGGGTTGTTTAAGCCAGAAAGAGGCCTGGCTATTCATGTGGGGATAAAACATCGAGCGCCTTAGAGATTTCTTCCTGAAGCTGGGCCAGATTTTTCAGACTCAGGGCCGTCCGGGCCTCCTGAGTATCAGCCTGGTTCTTACCTTCATTTAATTCTTGTTCAAGAGAAGCAATTTGGGCGTTCATGTCATTATTGGCCTTTTCCAGAAGGGATAATTTGGTAAGTAATTCTTTCTTTTCTTCTGTCATAGCTTCCATGTTTTGAAGAACCGCCGCATTCGCCTGAACCTGTGATTCTAAATTATCACTTTTCTCAACTAACAATTCTCGTTCTTTCTTCAAATCCTTATTAATCTTTTCCAACAAGGCAACGTCATTACCTTGCGTTTGTAACCGCTCATCCTGCGAAGCAATCTGTTTATTCTTTTCATCTATTATCTTTGTATTGTTTTTAATTGTTTTTTCAAGCTGAGCGATTTCCTTGGAGAGATTCTTATTTTTATCTTTTAGTTCAGAAATGCCCCTCTCTAAAGACTGTTCTTTTTCCTGTCCAGTAGCGATATCGGTATTCTTTTTGTCAAGCGATTCTTTATAGTCCTGAATCTGTTTTTCTAATGCGATAACGCGCTCCTGCAAAGGATGTTGAACTTCCCGTAAAGCCTTCGCATAGGTTTCTTCTTTAATGACCATTTCCTTCTCTAAATCTTCATAACGTTTTTGAAGAGGTTGCATAACCTCTTGAACTTTACGGTCGGCATCGACCAGGATTTGTTGTATTTCCTCTTTTAAAGACTCGATTTTATTTTCCAAAGGCCTCTTCGCCTCTTCAACCTGTTTTTCCACATCTTGGAAATTCTGCATTTCTCCTGATTCCCATTTCGCAATAACAAGATTTTTATTTTCAAGTTCTTGTTTCAACTGAGCAAGATTAGTAGTCAATAAATTGATTTCCTGCTCTTTTTGACTCAACAGCAGTTCTACCGCGTCCGCTTTATCCGTTAATTGTACAATACGATCTTCAAGCTGTTCCTTTGTCTGTGATAATGTCTTTGTCTTTGAATTGACGTCTTCGACATTCTTCTGATATTCCTCAACAGATTGGGCTAACTGAAGACGCTGTTTGTTAGATTCCTGCAACTGGGCTGTTAACCGTCGGTTCTCTTCTTGTAAAGCGCGTACATTCTTCTCAAGCTCAGCCGACTCGTTCTGCCATTCTTCTTTTAATTCCGTTAATTGCTGCTGTGAATCATCGGCCGCCTCTATTCCCGTCTCTTTCCATTCCTGCATCTGTTGAACAATTTTCTGATTTTCCTGGTAAAGCTCCGACATTTTCTGCAACAGCTCTTCTTTTTCCTTTTCCAGACGAGAAATTAGGATTTTTTTCTCTTCCAGATCAAGAACATCTGTATCAGATGAATGCACCTGTTTTTCTTTTAAATTAAGGGAAAGTTCTTTCAAAACAATTTTCTGCCGCATGGCGACAACCTGGTCCTGAACTTCAAGAAGATCAGCCGCCTTTTGGTTAAGTGTAACAATTAAATCCTGTAGTTGTTCGGAATAATCCACAAGCTCCTGAATCGACATCCGCTCCTGCGAGGTTTTACCGGAGTCCCTGGCCTGGATAAGACGTATTTGTTCAATAGTGGTATGGATTTTATCTTTTAGAGAATAGGCCTCACCAATGACCTGAGATAAATTAGCTTCAACTTCTTCACTTTCCGCGTTAAACCCGTCACCGGTGTCTTTCAGTTGTTTTATACCAGCGAAAGCGATCGAGGCATTAAGAAGAATAGCTGATAATACAATGGCGGGAAAAACTTTATTCATATGTTTTTAAACCCTCCTCAACCAGCGCATTTAATTGTTTTAAATGCTCTTCCAGTTTTATTTGTTTATCTTTAAGCTGTTGGATTTCTTTTTGATATTCTTCGTTTTGAAGACGTAATTGTTGGGACTCTTGTTCAAGTTTCTGGTAATTCTGATTCATCCGGCCGTATTTATCTTTAATATCACTCAGGCTGGACATCGTTTCAGAAAATTTTTTTTCGGCCAGATCAAGTTTATCGCGTGGAATATTTTGTTGTAGTTGCCCGGATCTGATTTGTTTTGTAACCGTGCTGCCAAGAATGACCAATTTAAAAAATGAGGAATCTGCGTTTTCCTCAACAGCAAGTCTCGATACGGTTGTGGAAGTTTCGGTAACAACTAAGTAGCCGACAAATTGACCATCTGTATAAACCCTGAGACGATCTCCTTCTTCCAGAAATTCATGGCTTAAATCAGTAAAAGCATACTGATCGTCATAGTTGATACTGACAACAACCCCTTTGACTTCTTCCGCATGAACTAAATCGATCGTGCCTATCAAAGCCATCATAGCAGATAATATTACAACAGTGAGAAGTTTATTAGGCATAAATTTACAGTTCTTCGCTCAATGATTTCTCCAGAAAAAGATACTCCAGAACGAAAATACCTTTTCCCGGCTGAA
>JAGQKQ010000158.1 GCA_020430005.1 Candidatus Omnitrophota bacterium | reverse complement strand
CTTCAATACGTGGATAAAAAAATCGCCAAACGTCAGTTGAGGGGAAGGGTGATGTTTTTAAAACGGATTAAACGGGAGCTGGAAGATCTGAAAAAGACGCTTAAAGAAACATCCAAAAAGCACCTTAAAGTTATTCTGGATCATGATATTGACCTTGTCGATGCCGAGATTAAATCGATTGCCCGCCTGACCGATGTTTTGCTCTAAAAAGGGACGTTTCTCTAATATAGTATTTGGCTAACATATTGCTTGACAAAAGTTTATCTTTTATTAAAATCAAACTAGTAAAATTTTACTAGTTTTATTTTTAATATGACGATTATCTGTAAGTTATTGTAAATAATTGTGTTAGAGGATAATAACGTGAAGATTCAGGAATTGTTAAAACAAGCAGCCCAGAAATATGCCCAAAAACCGGCTTTGATTTTCAAAGGAGACGAGATTTCCTTTGAAGAGCTTAAGAGTCGGTCATTGGCCTTGGCCGGCGGTCTGTCGCAGGCGGGGCTCGCCAAAGGCGATAAAATTGCCTTTTATTTGCCCAATTGTCCGGAGTACGCGTACAGCTATTTCGCGTGTTTTTCGCTGGGGGCGACCGGTGTGCCGCTGGATTATATGCTTAAAGAAGAGGAGCTGGTTTCCTGCTTAACGCATTCCGAAGCGAAATACTTTATTGTCAAAACAAAGAAAGATCTGGATTTAAAAAGTCTTCAGAAACAGGTTCCGTCTCTGGAAAAAATTATCACGATTGACGATGACAGCGCTTATCCGTCATTAGCTTCTTTGATCCAGTCCGCAGAGAATTGTCCGGATGTGGATGTTCAGGATCAAGATTCATCACTCATCATGTACACCTCCGGGACAACAGGAAAGCCCAAAGGCATTTTACTGAATTATAAACATTTGGAAGGATCTCCGGCTGCAATGAAACACTTTGTGGATCTTTCCGATCAAGATGTTAAACTAGCCGCCATTCCCTTTAGTCATATCGGCGGCTTTATTTATTTACAGAACTGTATTCATTTCGGGATTACGGTTATTATTATGGACCGGTTTAATCCGTTTGAGTTTCTGGAAAACATTACACGTTATCGTGTCACGTGTTTTCATATTGTTCCCCCGATGTACAACGCCATTCTTACTTTAAAACAAATTGAAAAATTCGACTTATCATCCTTACGTTGGGTGGTGGTCTTTGGCGCGCCAAGTTCTCCGGAAATTATGGCGCGTTTTCATAAATACTGTCCGAATGCGCGATTGCTGAATGGATGGGGAATGACCGAAACATGCCCGCCGAATACGGTCACACCGCTAGACAGTGACAATATTGCCAGCATTGGAAAGCCGGCGCCGCATTGTGAAATCAAAGTGGTTGATGATAAGAATCAGGAGTGCACGGCTGGGGAAATCGGCGAAATTGTTATTAAGGGCTGGATTGTGATGGACGAGTATTACAAAGATCCTGAAGCTACAGCTCAAATGATTCAAAATGGCTGGCTGCATACCGGAGATTTAGGACGTTTTGATCAGGAAGGGTTTTTATATATTGTCGGGCGTAAAAAAGAAATGATCAAAGTTGGGGGACAGATTGTTTACGCGCCGGAAGTAGAAGCAGCGCTTTATAAGCATGAAGCCGTTGTGGAAGCCGCGGCCATTGGCATTCCTGATAAAATGAAAGGCGAAGCGGTTAAGGCCTTTGTTGTGTTAAAAGGAGATGCTGACACAACACCGGAAGATTTGCGGTATTTTGCCCGTCAGCATTTGGCTAATTTTAAAGTTCCGCAATTAATAGAAGTTCGTCAAGAGTTGCCGAAAAACAGAACCGGAAAAATTGATAAAGAATTGTTAAAAACTGATAGTAACCCTGTCCCCAGTGCCCCGGCGTCCCAGTAAACAAAATTCTGGGTTGCAGGGTCTCTCCGGGTAACCAGGGATCAGTTAATATTTTAAAGGAGGAAAAGATGGGAACAGAAATGAAAAAAGATGTGCATTTAACCGGAAAAGACTTAATGGGAATGGTTCAGCTTCGTCCAGAGGATATTGGAAAATATGCTTTGGTTCCCGGACCGAAAGAACGGGTAGATGCCTTATTAAAACAATTGGAGAATCCTATTAAGAATTTCAGCTTCATGGAATACACCATGTATACGGGAACATTCGAGGGAACAAAAGTGACAACGATTAACGGCGGTCGTTTTTCTGCGGATACGGGAATCACAACCGAAATTTTATGCAATGCCCAGGCTCAAAATATGATTCGTTTAGGCAGCTGTGGAGCTCTGGATGATGATATCAAGATCGGTGATTTGATTGTAGTGGATAACGCGTTTTCTGGTGAAGGGGTAACGCCGTATTATGTGGACAGCGATTATGTGCCGACAGCCGACAAAGCGTTAACAGAAGATCTATTTGAAGCGGCGCAGGCTAGTGGATACAAAGTGCATCGCGGTAAAGCATGGTCGACGGATGCCATTCTTAGAGAAACGCGCGAAAATGTTGGGAAGGCGATCGATCAAGGTTGTATCGCGGTGGATATGGTCACATCAGCTTTTCTGACTATTTGTGCGCAGTACAAAGTTCCGGCGGCCGCTATTCTGGCGGTGAGTGATAATATCATTTCCGGTGAAATGGGATTCATGGATACGAATTATTACATGGCCGAGCACTCTATTGTACAAATTGCTCTTGAGCTGATTAAAAAACGTGAAGGCGCGAAAAACGCCGCTTAATAATCGCCAACTGGAAGGCGTTGTTTCATGACGAAGAAAACGAGTAGTCCAATGAAAGAATCGCCATTGTTCTGGCCTGCGGAAATTAAAGGCGGGGCGATGCATGTTCTGGATGAAACACTGATTCCGGAAAAGGTGAAATATATTAAAGTCACCACCGCTCGTGAGGCAGTTAAGGTGATCCGGGATATGAAAACCCGGGCGTTTGGTCAATTTCTCGTTGTCTTAAATAGTTTTTTATTAGAGTTAAATAATAAAAAGCTATCTGATAAACAATTGGTGCAAAGATTGCAAACGACGGCAGAAATGCTTAATAAAAGCCGGCCGACTTTTCCGTTCGCGGAAGTCACATCGGTGGTGGTCATGTGGGCACAAGCGGCTTTGCAGCAGAAGCAGGATGTCCGTGCTTTTGTCGGCCGAAATATCCAGGGGTATCTGATGGGTATCCGTGGGCGTCGTATGGAGCGTGTTCAGAATATCGCCAAATTGATTAAAAACGGTGATAGCGTTTTGACTCATTGCAATGTCAGTGGAGAATTGGCCATGGCGGCGGCTCTTTGTCAACAACAGAAAAAGAAGGTGAAGTTTTTTGCCACCGAAACACGACCCTATTTTCAAGGAGCCAAACTAACCCTTTGGGAATTGGAACTAGTGGGCGCGGATGTCACGTTAATTGCGGATAATGCCGTGGCCTCGGTCATGAGTGATGATATGGTGAATAAAGTCATTGTTGGGTCCGATCGTAATTGCGCGAATGGTGATTTCGCCAACAAGATCGGGACTTATCAGATTGCGGTTTTGGCCAGGGAATTTAAAATTCCGTTTTATGTGTTAACTCAGCCGTCCAATAAAATTAAAAAAGGAAGCGATATTCCGATTGAAGTTCGTGACGGGAATGAATTATTAAAATTTAAAAATAAACGGACGATGCCGAAAGGCGTAGAAGGTTTTTACCCGGGATTTGATGTTGTCCCCCATACATTGGTGACCAAAACTGTTCCGATTGAGGCGGGGGCCTGATTATGGGAAAAAGTATTGTTTCTAAATATTGTTTATTACATGGAATATTTCATCCGGAATTCTTTGATGATTTAAAAAAGCAAAAAATCAAACAGGCCTATGTTATGGAAGGGCGTCCTGGACTAAAGAATTCGCAACGGATTGTCAAAGAGCTTTTAAAAAGAGATATCAAGCCGGTAGTCATCGCGGATAATATGGCCGGATTCTTATTTTATCAAAATTGTGTAACAAAGGTTTTTGCCGGATACCACATTGAAAACGCGAAAGGCGTTATGTTGGAAGTTGGCGGGCTTATTTTAGGGGTATTGGCCAAAAAACATAATGTTTCTCTGGAGGTTTATCCGGGACCGGAAGAGTTTAATTTTCTAGGGCAGTCTAAAGATCTGCTCAATTTTAATGAACAAAAGGTTGTCAGCGGACAACATAATGCCTTTGTGCCTTTAGTGGAATGGGTGCCGAGGAAATACATCACAAAGGTTTGTACAAAAGAAGAGTAATATTATGAGTGAGAAAATTTTAGAATTAAAGAAAAGCATTATTTCCATCGGACGTTTACTTTGGGAAAAGGACTTAGTCAGTGGTTTGAACGGTAATATCAGTGCCAGAGTCGATGAAGGAAGTCTATTGCTAACGGCCCATGGAACGTGTTTGGGACTTTTGCAGGATAAAGACATCTTGCATGTTGATCTGGATGGCAATGTGATCGGTGAAGGAAGTGTTTCCACCGAGAAACTTCTGCATACGGAGATTTATAAGAATTTTAGCGATACCGAAGCGGTCATTCACACGCATACGACCTATACCAACGCGTATTTTCTGGACCATGAAGTTTTATCGCCAAGAATTTTTGAGTCGAAGATTTATTTAGGGGATGTTAAAGGGATTCCGCAAAAAACACCAGCGGTAACGGATGTGAAACCGGTTATTGAGACATTAAAAAATAATGCGATTGTGGTGTTGCGTAATCATGGTGTGGTGGCCATG
>JAGQKQ010000157.1 GCA_020430005.1 Candidatus Omnitrophota bacterium | reverse complement strand
TCGCCTCCGATTTCACGGATTTCAATAGCGGTTTCCCAGAGCTTATAAATGACAAAATCTTTAGGCAGGTTTTCCTTCATGTAGGCCACGGCCTCTTCATCCCCCTCCGCGATCTTCTGCACAACCTCGCGAATCAAGGGCCTATTCTCATCACGAATGGCATGACGAAAAAGATTAACATTATCGGGGTGTTGTGTTTTGGCAAGTCCGTCGACAGACAACAACATTAAAATACTAAACATGACAATACGTTTCATACGCTCCTCCTTATTCGGCGACCTATTTTGCCCGAATATGCCGAAAATGTCAAGGAGCACAAAAAAGCCCGCTGTATCAAAAATACAGCGGGCTTAAAATTCAGAATAGTGAAAAAATTAATTTCCGAAAGAACCTAATTTTTCTTTCATATCGGAAACAGCTTGATCAGCACCTTCTTTAAGTTCTGCAGCCTTTTCTTCCGCGATTTTAGCGATAGCATCCTGGGCTTTTTGAATAATACTCTTCGCTTCAACTGAATTCGCATCCAGCTTTAAAACTTCCTTGGCTTTGGCAATCGCATCTTCATAATTTTCTGATGAAAGTAGTTTTTTCGCTTCTTCAATTAGCGCCATAACTTCATCTTTCATGGCCTGCAGTTTTTGTGCTTCTTCAGCCATTTGATCGACTTTTTCGTCCATTTCCTTCATGGCTTTTTCTGTTTTGGCCTGAAGATTATCAGCCGCTTTACTCACTTTATCCGCCATTTGTTCAGAAGTCATACCTTCTGTATTACTGGCTTTTTGCTCACATCCGATCATAGCGGCAGTAAAAGCGACTAAAATTAAAAAATAAATTCCTGTTCTCTTCATTGCTAACCTCCTGTAATGGTTTAAATGGAGCCCATTCTAAAAGAAGCCGTCTGGTATGTCAATAGGATTTATTTGTAGTTGCGGACAATTTTAGAATGAAGATTTTCCGGCCAAAAACGAGTGACAATCTGGGATCCATCATCAAAAAACCACGTAATACTTCCCGTTCCGCTAATGGGAGGAACATAACCGGGGCCAAGCGCGCTGACAACATCATAAACTGTACTCTCGTCGGTAAACTTGTCTTTTAAATGGGCACTATGCTTTTGAACTCCTTGAGGACTACAGACAAGCATATCTTCAAGCTCAAGAGAAATCCCTTCCATGTTCACATAAGCCGGTTTTTTCTCGACAGAATACCCTGATGATATACTTTTTAATAAAGTCGCCGCTTCCTGTAAAATTTTTTCCTTTACCTGATTGGCCGATAACCCCTCCAATTCAGATAAACGGTTTTTGCGGGCTGCAGCACCTCCATAACCGTCAATCATAGTAAGACCATATTTTTGGGCATAGTTTATTCCTTTAAGCTGATTCTGCAAATCCGTTTTTAAGATCTCCACATGCTTATCCAGCCCATCCCCTTCAAGACTATTCCACAAAATACTTTTCGCCTCCAGATCATATTTCACCTTCTCAACGGTTGACAAAAAAAACTCTGATGAGTAACGGTCCGTATCGAAGAACGCTTTTTTGTATTGAATTGAAATATTTTGCTTTTCACGAATAATAGAAAATGCTTTAGGTAAGTATCCTCTTGCGGTTGGAATTAAAAAAAGATATTCTCCACTTTGAAGATTGGCCGGGCCTTCCACAAAATGAATTTCTTCCGCAGACACAGGGTTATTCGACATCTTGTAACCCTGCGTCAAACGATCAAATTCTTTTTCTTCTTCGAGAGAAGTAAAAAAGAGATACTCTTTAAGGGAAGGATAATCTTTGGCCTTATAAAAATAAGAAATGAGTTGGACAAGGGCCTTTTCTGTCTGCTGGACGCTGGTTCCGTCAATAGGAACTCCTCGAGGCGTTCCGGCTGCGGCCACGTTTCCTGAAAGTAAAAGCAATACCACAAGTATTGTTTTTGCTAATTTCATTTTGTGAAAACGATCGTTATAAGGGCCAATCTTTTAAAATACGTTCGGTTTCCTCAGCATGACTGCTCTCATCACGAACCATGTCTTCCAATTGAACCGTTAAGCCTTTATCACCGTAGTCATCCGCTTCTTTTGCGCGCTGCGTATAACCTTTAATCGCTTTTTGCTCAGCTTTCAATACGGCCTCCAGCATTTCTTTATTTGTCTTTGCCGGAGCAACCACGGCCGGTTGAGTGACCGGCTCTCCACCAAGAGCGACAATTTTATTAGCCAAATATTGGGCATGTAATTGTTCATCAGCAACCTCGGCCAGAAAAAATTGGGATAATTGCGGGCGATATGGACCGCTTGCTTTGGCGGAATAAGTCGTATATTGAATAATAGCGGCCAACTCATTGGCCAGATCATCATTTAGATTTTTTATAAGGGCTGTTTTATCCATGGTTAATTCCTTTCATTTTTAGCCTAATGAAAGTAGATTACCATATTTTTTAATCTTTTAAAATGGATAATTTTGTAGAAACTTAACGAAGTTCTGAGGAAAGGTCAAACGGTTTGATTTCGGTGATAACAGGATCAAACCCTTTTACATTATCTTGCAGATTCTTAATTTCTTCCGGGGCAATGTTAAACTCAAAACACCCTTCAGCGGTATCAGCACACTGGAACGCGTCACCTCCGGCAATACGCAGGTTAAAAATATTATCCGTAAAATCAATACCCCCGACTTTATTTTTGTTAGGAATAAGGTTTTGCGTGTTTACTACTTGCACCTGCGATGGATTAGTTTGTGACGCATTGTCACTACTGTTTTGGCTATCAATAAACATCGCCCCATCCCCTCTGTTCCTTCTCCATTGCTCAATCATATCATCAAGAAAAGCTTTGCTCTTTAGGTTAATTCCATCCCCTATTAAAGAGGCTCTGTAGACGGTAGATGGCAGACTGTTGTATGAAGTCGTAATACCTAATTTAAACCTATCCAGAAAATCATTAACCTCGCCTCGATCTCTTATTTTACTCGGGTCTTTTGGATTCAAAAGCATATAATCAGATACTGTGTTCGTTCTCCGCAAGTTTTCGCGAACATACCGATCATCTAGGCCTTCTGTAATTCTTTTACCTTTCTTAAGATATATTTGCGCACTCAAATCTTTGCCCAAACTTTCTAATGCCTTCCCTACCTCCAAATACATATCCGCTAATAAATAGGATTCCCCTACATTAACAATAAAATTTTGTGCTTGAAATACATTCTCGGCAAGACCATAAAACTCATCGCCACGTTCAATCGCTAAACGTTCATAAGTATTTTCAAGAATTCTGCCAATCTCCCGTAAGCGCGCCTCTTCCGTTTCTCCAAAACGAGAATCTTTCAACATTCGCTGTACCGGCATACTTGTAATAGTCGATATCGTAAACGTACTTGACAGATATTCTGGAATACCAACATCATCATTAATCCACTCTCCCCCACGATAAGATGCGCCTCGCATAAAAAGATGCTCTTTTGTATCAAACATATTATCAACCACCCAATTATACAGGTTATCGGCGGTCTTTTTATATTCCTCTCGTCCTGTGACCTCATAAAGTAGTTCAAAAAATCTTATAGCCGTTTGATTATCTTCCGTCGCCTTGGCATCCCAAAGATTGGAATTCGTCGGTGCCTTTGGCCCATGGCGCAAGGCACCATCGCTATCCTGGAGTTTTTTCAAGAACTCAGCTCTCCCCATGGCATACCGCAAAAAGGCTTTGTCATTTGTTTTTAAATAATGTAATACAGAGGATATCCCCAACCAGGCATTGTCTCCCGCCCGGACATTATAATCCCAGGTCTTATCATCGGGAATAAACGGTGACGTTCGGATAATGCTATAAACACCACCCTTTGGAGTATGGAAAGTATCATTCGTTTGCGGATAAAAAATGCGACCATCTTGTTCGTGGATGACGCGCTCTCCAAGAAAAGCCTTCTTAAACGCCTCACTACCGCCAGGCATAACTAAAGTTCCCAGGGCCATCGCGTAGGTTGAAGACCCATAAAGACCAAAACCGTATCCATCTCCTGGATGCGTTACAATAAAGCCTGTTGTAGCGTCAAGAGCGAAAGACGAGACATCTCTTCTGGCATCAATTGTTTTTACGACAGGATCCCGATAACTTTGCCCCAAATGGGCTTCATTGGCCAAAGCGTTCGGTGCCGTTAATAGCATCAATGCCGTCGTTAAACTCAACGCCTTTCCCCGAAAACTGCTGATCAACTGGGCTCTATCTGATGACCGCTTTTTAATTTGTGTATTTTCTAAATCAACACCACCGACAAAATATTTTTTCGGGATAATTTCTTGTTTAACAGGATCATACTCTTCTTTGATTGAATCAAAAGAACCGCTTTCGAAGGCTTTCAGATACTGTTGATAAATTTCCTCTTTTTGAAGACCGCTTTTTAGAGTAACGCCATCGACTTTGCTTTGATCGGCGTAAACTGTACTTAGAATACTTTTTTTCAAGGTTTCCTTATACCATTTTGCTAAAATTAAAGAATGATAAACCTGACGGGTATAAGCAAAGTTTTTTCCTGCATTAACTTCTTTTTCCAGCATCGGGATCACAATATCCCGCAGAATTTTATTGGATTCTTCTGTAAACTCATTTGCGGAAGAATTGTTTTTCGCAGACAATCCCTGGGATGTGTAATAATCATTCTCCAGCATCACATGAAGCTTGGCATTCCCAATATAAACGGCCCTATCCTCAACATACACATCGGCCTCTCCCGGTACAATCCAAACT
>JAGQKQ010000156.1 GCA_020430005.1 Candidatus Omnitrophota bacterium | reverse complement strand
GAGCGGATATCGTTACAGGGGAAGGGCAGAGTTTGGGATTATCTTTGAATTTTGGCGGCCCGTATTTAGGTTTTATGACGGCAAAGAAAAAATATATTCGTAAGATGCCGGGACGGATTATCGGACAAACGGTCGATAAGAATGGTAAGCGGTGTTTTGTGAATACACTTCAGGCACGCGAACAACATATTCGTCGGGAAAAGGCAACCTCCAATATTTGTACGAATGTTTCGCTTTGCGCATTGCAATCATTAATTTATATGACATTAATCGGTAAAGAAGGTTTGAAGGAATTAGCCCAAGTGAATTTGGATAAAGCCGAGTTTACCCGTCAGCAAATTGAATCGCTTAAAGGTGTTGAAGTCAAGCGCAGTTCACCGACCTTTAACGAGTTTACTGTTTGTCTTCCGGTTGACGCGTCCAAGGTTGTGGAAAAGATGATTGCCAAAGGTATTGCCGCCGGATTCCCATTGGGACGGTATTATAAAGGAATGGAAAAATATATGATTGTGGCCGTCACGGAAAAACGGACCAAAGAAGAGATTACAAAATATGTGGAATGCTTGAAAGATGTTTTAAGTGAATTGTGTTCCGATATCGAGGCATAAATCAGAATGAAATTAATATTTGAAAAAAGTGTATCGGGAAAACGCGGATATTTGAATCCCAAATCCGATGTTCCTGTTCAGGGAACAATCCCAGAAAAATATCTGCGCAGTGAAGCCGCCACTTTACCGGAGGTTTCCGAGCTGGAAGCTGTGCGTCATTTTACGTCGCTGTCCCAGCGGAATTTCTCGATTGATACGAATTTTTATCCACTAGGCAGCTGCACAATGAAATATAATCCGAAGTTCACGGAAGCCGTTGCTCAAATTCCGGGCTTTGCGCATCTACATCCAATGTTACCCCAGCTGAAAAATGGTGAACGGTTAACGCAAGGGGCTTTGGAAGTACTTTATGATATGGACCGCTTAATGTGTGAAATGACCGGTATGGACAGTTTTACTCTGCAGCCGCTGGCTGGTGCCCATGGTGAGTTGACGGGGGTTATGATGATGGCGGCGTATCATAAATCTAAAGGAAATAAGAAAAAATATATTATCGTTCCGGATTCCGCTCACGGGACGAATCCCGCGACAGCCGCTATCGCGGGTTATGAGGCGATTTCGATTCCATCCAAAGCCGATGGGACAATGGATTTAAAAATATTGGAAGAGAAGATTAATGATGAAGTAGCCGGTTTGATGCTAACCTGCCCTAATACGCACGGTATTTTTAATGCGAATATTGATAAAATCGCAGAGATGATTCACGCCGTTGACGGGATTATGTATTATGATGGCGCCAATCTCAATGCGATCCTCGGTCGGTGCCGGCCTGGTGACATCGGATTTGACGTTATGCATATTAACACGCATAAAACCTTCACAACTCCGCATGGGGGCGGCGGCCCTGGCTCAGGTCCTGTTGGTGTTAAAGAAAAACTGATTCCATTTCTTCCGATTTCGCGAGTCGTTAAAAAAGAAAGCGGCGAATTCGGTCTTGATTATGATTATCCGGATTCCATCGGATATATCGCTTCGTTTTATGGCAACTTTGCACTGCTATTGCGGGCGTATGCGTATATTTTATTGATGGGAAAAGAAGGATTGGAAGCCGTCAGTAATCATGCCGTCTTAAATGCGAACTATGTTAAAGAACGTTTGAAGAAATATTATAAACTGGCGTTTGACCGTTTATGTATGCATGAATCGGTTTTTTCGGCATCACTGCAGGCGGAGCGAGGTGTTCATGCCTTGGATATTGCCAAATTTCTTATCGATCAGGGGATTCACCCGCCGACGGTCTATTTTCCTCTAACAGTGAAAGAGTCCATTATGATTGAACCCACCGAAACAGAAGCCAAAGAGATGCTGGATGAGTTTGTGGACAAGATGATCGCGGCGGATGAATTAAGCCGTACTGATCCGGAATCTTTTCATCATATGCCGACAACAACACCCGTTACCCGTCCGGATGAGGTTAAGGCAGCCAGAGATATCAATACGAATTACTTCGGTTCAAATTCTTAATAATAAGCCAGCTTTATTTTTATCATGATTCTCAAAGATATTTCCTTCAGCGATCCTGTTCAGAATATTCTTTATGATGAAGTGCTTTTGCATTTAGCGGAGAAAGAGGGTGCGGGAGAGTTTCTACGTTTCTGGGAATCCCCGCAGTTATTTGTCGTTCTGGGCCGCATTTGCAAGGTTGAAGAGGATTTAAAGGTAGGGGCTTTAAAAGCGGATCAGGTGCCTGTTTTACGCCGGGCCTCGGGCGGTGGAACGGTTTTACAAGGGCCAGGATGCCTGAACTATTCCCTGGTGATTTCCAAGTACAGAGAAAAGGGGCTGTCTGATATCGGACAATCCTATCAAATTATCCTACAATATATTATTAACGCCCTACGGCGTCTGGATGTCAACGCTGGATTTTGGCCGATTTCTGACCTGGCTATGAATGACTCAAAGAAAAAATTCTCCGGTAACGCGCAAAAACGCGGTAAAGAATATATCCTTCATCACGGGACAATTCTTTATAATTTTGATTTGTCTCTTATTGAGCGTTATTTAAAGATTCCGAAAAGTATCCCTGATTACCGTGAGGGTCGGAGACACTTGGATTTTGTGTGCAACGTTCCGCTGGAAGTCGATGATATCAGAAATTCCATCCAAAAGGAATTTAAGCTTACGGAAAATACTAATATTGTGAATGAACAGGAAAGGGCGTTAATGGATGTATTGAAAGGTCAAAGGGATGTTAGTGTTTCCTTATTGTCTGATTTAACCTAATAGGAGTTATTTCAAGGGATTTGATATGAAAAAAATCGTTTTGTTAGTCATTTGTGGAGTGGTAACCGGTATGGTTTGTGCGGGGGCTCTTTCGGCCCAGATGGTTGACTACAGTAAGTTAAAGGCAAAAAAGGCCGAATCTGAGGCTAAAAAGCCTGAGTCTGAGGCATCCAAAGAAGCTTTACTGGAAGAGTCGGTAGAAAAAGATGCCTTGCCGGCAAAAGTTCCAGTCGGCCCGGAGTTTTTTATGTCCGCCCCCAAGGTCACGAATCGTATGGAGCAGCTTTATGATATGAATGAAGATAACATATTGCAGAGTAACGAATTAGGTGTATTTTTGAAAGATGTGGTGGCTACTATTGAAAAAAAGGGGTCTTTTGAGGCTCAATCGGAAATACTCCAACTATTTGACAATAATAAAGATATGAAAATAACGAAAGCAGAATCCGCCCAAATTACCATATTATTGAAGACCCTCCCTTAAGCATATCTGGCCATTGTCAAGTTCCCACGAAAATAATTAACAGACCGTAACTCTTTCATTTACAGTGTTTTATGTCTTGACAGAATGGGCGGGATTTGCCAAGACCGGAAAATATGGTACACTTTAGTTAGTAGCATTCTGCTCTTTCAGATTCACAGAATTTCTCTTCTTCCTTCATGGGTTTTCTGTGAACGTTTCTAGGAAGGAGGTGATCGAGATGAAAAAGTTATCACTTCTTTTCTTACTGGTGAGTTTTCTCACAGTCAATACAGCCTTTGCGAAAGACCGCAACTACAAAAAAGATCTCCGATACAAATACTGGAAAGAGTATCGTTTTGATACCGCTGATAAAAAGGATAAAGGTGACGGCGGTACGACGATCCAAATTTCTGGGTTAGTAGGTGCTGGTGCTGATATGTGGACAGCATCAATTTCTCATCTATTTGCCCCGCATGAGGACAACTGCGATCCTTTGGTGGAAGCTTTTGTTGTCATGACTCCTGATGGAAAAGGGTTTTGTATCGAGATTGACGCACGTGCTGCGAAACTTTGGGAAAACGCCCGGCATGAGTGTATTGAAGAAGGTAAGCGTCTACCTGAAGTAACAGAACTGAAATATGTTTGTACTAATGCAGCAGAGTACGGCATTTCGGTTGGTAGTTCAGGATCAGAATGGAGTTCAAACTTCGTTCTGCTTGGTGATAACGCGGCTGAAGCTGGAAAGGTTACGGTCGCGGCCATGGGATCCAACTCCTGTAGCAGTCTTAAAGCGGGAAGGATTTCAAAAGATGACTTTGGAGGAAAACCGGAAGCGTATGCCTTCCGATGTGTTCGCTAACAGTAATTATAATTCAATAAATTCAAAATCCCCTTATCGTTGAAAAACGGTAAGGGGATTTTTGTTGATAGACAATAAAAAGCCCGAAGAAATATGTTTTTCTTCGGGCTTTAATATTTTTATGTAAGCTAAAACTCTAGACCTTCAGATCTTTTTTCTTTCGTCTTGCAAAAACAGTACCGACTAAACCACTACCGATTAAGGCTAATGTAGCCGGTTCCGGAACAGGTGTTGTATTTGTTATGATAATTCTGTCCGGTAAGGCCTTAACAAGAACGATATTATCGTTGTAGTCAGAATCGGAACGACTTAAAGGAAGATCTTCCCAGGCCAATAAATAAGTGTATTCGTTATAAACGACCGCTTCAGGACCGAAGCCGTTATCAACATAGAAAACAGCGCCTTTTAATTGAGGCAGATGATAGACTAACAAGTGATCAATTTGGTCCGAATTAGCTGTAGGATTAGAATCCCATACGGTTACAGTATTACCGCTTTTTGATTCCAGTTTAAAACCAACATCTGTTCCCTGGGCGATTGGATTAATGGCTCCTGGAAAAGGATCAGCGATCGTTCCCTGGGCCAGAATTTTATTTCCGGT
>JAGQKQ010000155.1 GCA_020430005.1 Candidatus Omnitrophota bacterium | reverse complement strand
CTTTTGCTGTTCAACAAACCCAGCAATTAAAAGTGAATTTGCTAGAGCGACCAATTCCTGAAGGTATACAGAAACTAAATGGCGGTTTTGAATCGTGGCTGGAAGGCCTGGCCTTGGCACCATCGGTTCGCTTTGGTGTGGAAACGGCTATTTTAAATATTATGGCCAAAAAAAGTAAAACCACCCTCAGCGCGCTCATCAATCCGGACCATCATACAACCATCCGTTTGAACGGTCTGCTATGCGGCAATATTGATGAGGTCCAGGCGCAGGCAGAATCTTTATTAAAAGATGGTTTTCAGGCGCTTAAACTAAAAGTCGGTGGCAATTTAAAAGAGGATGTGGAAAAAGTAAAAGCTGTAAACAACATTATCCGCGGACATGCTTTGCTTCATCTGGATGCCAACCAGCGCTGGAGTTTTGACGCGGCCGTCGAGTTTGCCACAGAAATCGGTTGTGATGCCTGCGATTATATTGAGGAACCTTTCAAAGATTATCAGCGGATTCCAGAATTCTTCACAAAAACATTCATTCCCATTGCCCTTGATGAATCGTTATTAACTGTTGATTTCGAAGAATTGAAATCTCTGGAAGGCGTTGATTTTATCATTTTAAAACCAACGGTCCTGGGAGGAGTGGAGAAGACCTGCCAAATTATGGAGCGGGCCAAACAGCTGGCTATTAGTCCTATTTTAAGTTCCTGTTATGAATCTGAAATCGGTATCCTCACCCTGGCTCAAATCGCGGGAACAACCGTTCGTGATTATTCCAGTGGATTAGATACCCTGAAATGGTTTAAAAAAGGACTCCTTCAAAAAGACGGTATTATAGAGAAGGGAAGAATCTATCTTGATCACTTTGAAGATCCTCTAAAATTGATTGATTTCGATTTAGTTACCGAGATTTATGATGACATCCATTAAGTGTCCTTTAGCAGAAAAAGCAAACACTCATCCACAAAACCCGGCTTTAATTTTTCAGGAACAAACCCTCACCTACGCGGACTATAACAAAACGGTTAATCAAACGGTCCAGTTCTTAAAAAAGCAGTCTATCCAAAAAGGAGACCACGTCGGCATTCTCTGTGATAACCATTTAAATTATGTCATTCTGATTTATGCCTTGTGGCGTGTCGGGGCCGTAGCCGTTCTTCTTAACAAAAGACTTCCCGAAGAAACCGCTTTGAATCATATTCAGCAATACCAATGCCGTTTTATTTTCCATAATGGCCAAATCCGGACGGACATTCCATCAGCCCATTTAACATCCCTGATTTTTGATGAAGCCGATGCCCCCTCAGAGCCAAAGCTGTTTGATCCTGAACAAGATGCCACTATTATGTTAACCTCCGGAAGCAGCGCACAACCAAAAGCAGCCTTACACTCCTTTGGTAATCATTACTATAGTGCTTTGGGATCGAATGAATTTATCCCTTTTGAACAAAACGACCGCTGGTTTTTAAATCTGCCGCTGTTTCATGTAGGCGGATTATCTATCATTCTGCGAACGATTTTAGGCGGCGGATGTTGTGTGATTGCCGCAACGGATGACGATATTTTTCCACTCATTGAAAATCATGGCATTACACATCTATCTCTGGTGCCGACACAATTGCAGAGAATCCTGTCAGATAAGCAAACGACACCCATCCTGAAACATTGTCATTGCATTCTTGTCGGTGGCGGACCGGTTTGGCCATCACTCAAAGAGGAAATCCTGCGCCAGCAACTTCCGGTGCGTTTAACATACGGCCTGACAGAAATGTCGTCCCAGGTAGCCACAACATCAATTCTGTCCGAAAAACCTGAATCGCATAAAGCCCGGCTTTTGAAGTACCGGGAGATTCAAATGGGCAAAGATAATGAAATCTATGTTAAGGGGAAAACACTATTCAAAGGCTATCTGAAAGGGGACAGCCCCCAAAAAGGGACAGCCCCCAAAATAATAAGTCCTTTTGACTCTGATGGATGGTTTCCCACCGGGGATTTGGGAACATGGACAGCCGAAGGACTGACAATCAGCGGACGCAAAGACAATTTATTCATTTCCGGTGGAGAAAATATTCAACCGGAAGAGATTGAAGCCGCGTTGTTAAATATTCCCGGCATTCGTGCGGCGGTTGTTGTTCCGGTCAAAGACCCTGAATTCGGCCAGCGGCCTATCGCCTTTGTAAAAACAGAAGCAGAAGGGGACAGTCCCCTTTTGGGGACTGTCCCCGATAATCTGGTGCGCATGATGACGGAAACATTAGCAAAGACACTTCCTAAATATAAGATTCCGGTCAAATTTTATCCCTGGCCAGAGAATCAGCGTTCCCTGAAAGTAAACAGACAAATGTTTAAAATGTAGCAAAATAAACTTTTTTTAGTACAATAAAATATCATTATGAAAATAAAACATATCTTTTTTACGCTGATTATCTGGTTCATGGCCGCCGTCATTATCTTCGTAATCGGAGAGATCGGCTTTCGTATCTTTCGGGGACAGCCCGATCATCTGCAGGCGATTGCTGACGACCAAAAACGGCAGGATTATCTTTTCATTCCCAACCAGACCAAATCATACCAGTCCACGATGGAAGGTGAGTTTGAATACAGCGCGCGGTTTAACAATTTCGGTTTCCGGGGAAAAGACATCACAATGGCCAAACCGAAAGACAAAATCCGAATATTTGTCGTTGGAGATTCCTTTACCTTCGGTGTGGGTTCCAATGATCATGAAACAATTCCGTTTGTATTGGAAAAACAATTGCTGGAATCAGGCTTTCCGGTGGAAGTCATTAACGCCGGTCAGGGCCACACATCTCCGGTAACGCACCTGGATAACATCGAAAACATTGACCTTCAATTCAATCCGGATATTGTCTTATTGTTGTTCGATATGACCGATTTGCGTGATGATCTACAAAAAGAGCGCAACGCTGTTTATGACAAGGCTGGAAATGTTTTACGCTATGACACCACTTACGAATACGGGAAAAAAAGCTGGTGGTTAACCCTGGTGATTCGCAGTAAGTTCTGCCAGTGGATTCATAATAAAATTGTCAGATCTGTTCGCAAAATACAGGTGTTGGGATTTTTAAACTATATGAAAATTGCGGCCGAAGGCAAAAGAGCCAAGGCCGAAATCGCGAATCTTGACAATATCAAGTCAAAAGCGTTGATTGTGGAATACGATCAGATGGTTTTACTCCGCGGCCGTCAACGAAAGGAATTCATTGACTGGGCCTGGGACCATTCCACCAAAAAATATCTCAAAAAGATTAACGATCTCTTAAAGAAACGGGACATCGATTTTCTGATCGGCATGTACCCCTATGGCATTCATGTTGCCGGGGATGAATGGGAAAAGGGGCGTGAATATTACGGTTTTGAGGCCGGAAAGGTCTATGATGATTTATATCCGTTTGAAATTATGGAAAACTTTACTAACGAATATCATATTCCATTTATCAATGCCTACCCGACATTTAAGCAGTTTGATGATGAAACAGATCTTTTCTTTGATTATGACGGTCACCTGACACCGGCAGGAAATAAATTGGTCGTGAAAAGCATTATGGCCGATCAAAACTTTCAAGAACTCTTAGAAAAACACCGGCCCGCTAACTAACCCTTACAAATATTCTGATATTACGTGTTGTACAAGGCTTCAATCTTCTCCCGCATTTCAGGAGGGAGAGGGATTTTTTGTTTGGTCGCTTTGTCTGTTGTCACATGTACCGTTTTGGCCGTTCCCACCAACACTTTTTTCTGATTGAACAATTCATAAGAGAAGGTAAATGACGTGGTCCCCACATGCGTTACCTTGACTTGAATATCCAGTTCATCTCCCACAAACAAAGGGTTCTTATAATCGCTTTCGGCATGGACAATCGGCAGAAAAAAAGGCCTGTTTCGGATCAGTTCACCAAAGCCAAAACCAATCTCCTCCAGCAATGCCTCATAGGCATCATGAATGATCTTAAATTGATTGGCAAAAAAGAGCAAACCGGCCGCATCCGTGTCATGAAGTTTGATTTTCGTTTTATAATTGTACATCGTTTCTCCTCGGAAAAATGAAATTTATAAGAATTTATGAACGCAAAAACAGTATACCATAATAAAAACGGCTGAGAAACCCGACTGTAAAAAATTATTTCCTTTTGGCCGGGGATTTTTATTTGACAAATCGGTTTATTTCGATAAGATAGTAACACTAACTTTTCAATTTTTCGCATTAAATTTCTTCCGAAATTTACGTGAGAATTAATCAATCCAAAAGTCATTTTGGACCGCAGTTTAACACTCGAAAACCGCTTTCGTAGCGTTTGCTGATCTCGAAAGGAGACGTCATGCAAGAAGTTTCAGATCTTGTCACCATGAAAGGGAATCCGGTTACACTTATCGGAACCATTCCAGAAGTTAATCAAGACGCCCCGGACTGCACACTTGTTGCTAACGATTTATCCGAATTCAAATTATCCTCATTAAAAGGGAAAAAGGTTATTCTTTCGGTGGTTCCATCACTGGATACCGGGATTTGTGATTTACAAACCAAGCGTTTTAATAAAGAAGCCGCCGCTTTGGGGGCAGACGTTAAAATTGTTACGGTCAGTGTTGATTTGCCATTTGCTCAAAAACGATGGTGCGCGGCCACAAACAGCGATCAGGTGATTACATTATCTGATCATCGCAGTGCCGCTTTTGGAGAAGCCTATGGTCTGTTAATCAAAGGGCTTCGCCTTTTAGCACGGGCTGTTTTTGTTGTTGATGCCGAAGGAACTGTCCGTTATCGACAAATTGTTCCGGAAATTACAACGGAACCTGATTATGAA
>JAGQKQ010000154.1 GCA_020430005.1 Candidatus Omnitrophota bacterium | reverse complement strand
GACAAAATGGGCGCTTTTGTTCGTCCATCTTCTTTTGGGGTCAATAGTACTGTTGCAGCAAGTAACGTTAATCTGACAGTCGATTTTGGTAGTTGTGGCTTCGACAGTAGCGATGAGGTTTACGCTAGTATTCTTGGTATTGAAATGGTTTATGTTCCTGAAGGGGCTTTTTATGCGGGAGACAACAGCACGGCTACAGCTTCGTTGAATGAAGGTAATGCTGATAATGATCCTTGGTACATTGATGACGCTACAGCCATTTCTGTGACAGATCCTGCGAGTAATGGATACCATTATGTTTCTGCCGGTAATGCTGGTGAAGATACAACCGGAGCATCCTTCGCGATTTCTTCGACTTACCCTAAAGGATATATGCCTTTCTACATTATGAAATACGAAATCACTGAAGGATTGTGGGTTGAGTTTTTAAATTCATTACCAAGCGCTGCCGCGCGAAGCCAGCGAGACTTAACAAATGGTTCCCATAAAAATTCAGACACTGTTAAATATCGTAATACGATTAGCTGTTCCGGTTCGCCACTTACATGTTCGACAGCTAGACCATACAGAGTAGCGAATTACCTTTCCTGGATGGATCTTTCCGCTTTTCTTGACTGGGCGGCGTTACGTCCGATGACAGAGCTTGAATTTGAAAAAGCGGCTCGAGGGCCTTTGCTTCCGGTTGCTGGAGAATATGCATGGGGAAATGCAAGTATTACCGCTGTCGATGAACTATCTGCCGGAGAGGAAGACGGGACAGAGATGGTTGAAACAGATTCTGCTAATGTGCACTATAACAATACGGTTCTTACGGGTGGAGATGCCGTTAATGGGGCCGATTATCAGCAAGGACCTGTTCGAACGGGGCTTTTTGCCGACAGCGAATCTACACGAACAACATCCGGTGGCGGATATTATGGTGTTATGGAACTATCAGGAAATGTCGCTGAACGGACGGTGACGATAGGGAACTCTTATGGACGCGCTTTTCAAGGCACGCACGGTGATGGCGTTTTAAGCACAGCATCAGGATATGAAGGAAACGCAACGAATACAGATTGGCCCGGTATTGATGGTGTCAATAGTCGGGGAGTTACCGGGGCGGCAGGTTCCGGTTTCCGCGGTGGTTCCTGGTCTGATGTGGGCGGTGCTTTGAGAATTTCTGATCGGACAAACGCGGCTAACGGAACCACTCAAGCATTAACTAATGCCGGCGGGCGTGGGGTGAGGACTTATGATGATGAATAATTCAAAAAATATCTTTAAACGTTCAGTTGGATTTAATACTTTTCTGATGCCATTTTTTATTTTTCTAGTGGGGGTAGCGCTTTCTGTTTTTCCACAAAATGTTTTCGCCAATAATTTGCTTGTTGATAATTTTGAAGTGTATGAATTAGACGAGGCAACTAACACAATTACATTCCAATGCGATATTTCTTGGGAAAATAGTTGGCGAAGCGTAACGAATTACGATGCCGTTTGGGTGTTTTTAAAGTATTCAACCGATGGAGGGGCAACGTGGTCGCACGCCAGTATGGGAAGCAGTGGTAGTAATCCGAATGGTTTTTATACACCGTCAACATTTGAAATTATTGTGCCTCAGGATGAAAAAGGGTTTTTTATCCAGAGGGCAGATTTAGGAAGTGGTAATGTGACAGCTGAAGGCGTCCGTTTTGTTTGGGACTATGCTCAAGATGGTCTTTCTGACGAGGAGTCAATGGCAGCTAATACAATCAATAAAATTTTTGGTATTGAAATGGTTTATGTGCCGCAAGGATCGTTTTATGCCGGTGATGGCAATAGCTCTTCGAATTATCACTTTAAAGAAGGAAGTTCCGATACAGATCCGTGGTATATCCGCAGTGAAAGTGCTTTTTCAACGACAGGGGCCTCGAGCGACGGTTTTTACTATACGTCATCCGGATCTAGTGGAGAGGCTTCTTCAGGGGCGGTTTTTCTGGTGCCGACATCTTATCCCAAAGGATATAAAGCTTTTTATCAAATGAAATATGAATTAACAGAAGGGCAGTGGGTGGCCTTTTTCAATACACTTTCTCCTGAAGAGAAGGCTAATCGGGATATAACATCTTCGGTGGAGGGTGGAAAGGGATCGGATGCGGTGGTAAATCGTAATACCGTTTCTTGGGATTCTTCATCACCTAAACTCGCGGCGGAAACAATGCGGCCGGATCGTCCGATGATATATATCTCTTGGCCGGATATAGCGGCCTATGCCGATTGGGCGGCTTTACGTCCCATGACAGAATTAGAATATGAAAAATCCGCCAGAGGCTTGGATGTTTCTCCAAAGGAGGATGAGTTTGCCTGGGGAACGACTTCCTATAATGATGCCTTGGCTACAGAAATCTATCCTGATGCAGATGAAGATGGAACTGAACAAATTTATGACGGATCAGCTAATCTTAACAGAAATAATTTAAGCTGGTCCTCAGGAGACGGTCGCGTTGGTGGAATTGCAGAAGGACAAAAAGGGCCTTTACGCGCCGGTATTTTTGCGGAAAGTTCCACTAATAGAACAACATCGGGCTCTGGATATTATGGAGCAAAAGAATTATCGGGAAATTTAAGTGAAATGGTTGTAAGTATCGGACGTTCTGAGGGGCGTCAATTTTTAGGTTCGCATGGGGATGGAGGGCTTTCGGAAATTGCTGGTTATGAAGGAAATGCGACGAATACAGATTGGCCCGGAATTAATGTTACGGATTCAGCCCGTGGTGTAACCGGAACGGTGGGATCCGGATATCGTGGAGGAGATTTTAACGCGGCGAATGTCCGGTATTTTCAATTGTCTGATCGAAGCTTCGGGGCCAAAGATGCAGACAGTTTAGGACAGGATCAACGTTATGATGCATCGTTTGGTATATTCGGCGGCGGACGTCTTGTAAGAACAGCACCATAACGTGACTATTGAAAAAAGATTTAATCAGTAGCGTAAAATTTGAATGAAGATTAGAAAAAAGACAATTAAAAGCACTTGGAAAAAAACAGTTAGTTTGCTTACGGCAGCCTTTCTGGTTTTAGTCCAAATACCTGTGCCGGCCTATGCCCAGTTTAAAGGGGGTAGTTATGGTGGGGACGAAGAATCTGCTCTGGGTAACGATATTTATTCTGGAGGTTCTCAACAAGGAAATAGTGCAGGAACGTCTTCTAATTCTGAGTCTTTGGCGCATGGTGCTCCGGCGCAATTAGTGTTTACTGTCTCTCCTGGTACTTCCAAACAACACTTTAAATTCCCCGTCCAACCGGTTATTGAGATTCAGGATTTTGCCGGTAATACGATTACCTCGGATAACTCAACGGTTATTACGATGAGTATTTTCAATAATCCAACTGGAAGTGCGAAGTTGGACGGAAAAAAATCGGTGACGGTTGTTAACGGGGTTGCCACTTTTACAGATTTAAAAATCCAGGTTCCAGGTGAATTTTATACGTTGATGGCATCGGCGCCTGGCCTTTCTTCCGCTATATCGAATTCGTTCTCGGTAACGGCTGGTACCGGTCCACGTCATGCGGCTGTATGGAACGAAATTGATGAAGACTTTACTATTTTTGTTTGGTTAGAATCTGACAATAGTCGTGTGGGTCTGGAATTGGTGGATACTTGTAATGATTCCACAATTTATGATGATGAGGGTGTTCAGGCCATCAGTTTAACAATGACACTGGATACGCTGAATGATTGGTGTAAGTCAGAAGTATGGGCACCGTTAGATACTCAAATTGACGATAGTTTCTTTATTGATATCTCCATTAATGACAATGGAACCGTCCGAGATGCCTATCAACCATTAAACATTATCAAACCAACGCTTGAAGACATTCTCGATGATACAGCCACAATTAACTGGGATGACATCGGTGTTATCAAAAGCAAAACGGATACGATCAATTGGGATGATATTGGCGTTATTAAAAGTAAAACAACTGATATTAATTGGGATGATATTGATGTTCTGAAGAGTGATGTAACGGATATTAAAACTGTTACAGATGCCATCGGACCGGTTAACTGGACAAATCTTCAGGAATTAACTCAATCCAATGTTAACTGGGATGATTTGGCGGTTATGAGCGGTTCGGCTGTTAATTGGGAAAACCTTTTTGAATTAACAGCAGCCGGAATTAACTGGACGGATATTGATGTGTTAAGTGATGCGGGTATCAATTGGGATGACGTGGCGACTTTAACAGAAGCCGGTATCAATTGGAGTGATATTGATGTGCTAAGCGACGCAGGCATTAACTGGGCGAATATTCAGGATTTGGCTGATGCGGGTATTAATTGGGATGAAATTGGTGTCTTAAGTGACGCCGGAGTTAATTGGTCCGATTTGACTGTTCTTACGGAAGCGGGAGTTAACTGGGATGATCTTGCTGTTATGGCTAATTCTGGAGTGAACTGGATTGATTTGGCTGTGATGACAGGTTCAGGAATAACCTGGACTGACGGTGTGAACTGGGACAGCTTAGCCAGTTTAACTAATGCCGGTGTGAATTGGGATGATCTTGTGGTCTTCTCGGAAGCGGGAGTCAATTGGAGCGATATTGGTGTTATGAGTCAGGCAGGTATTAACTGGAATGATATTGATGTGCTCAGTGATGCCGGTATTAATTGGGAAGATATTCGTTCCTTGTCAGAAACAGGCATCAATTGGAGTGATATTGATGTGATGAGTGACGCCGGAATCAATTGGACTGATTTAGATGTTCTAAGTGACGCGGGTATTAATTGGAGTAATATCGGCGAACTTTCAACATCAGGAGTGAATTGGACTGATTTCAATGTCTTAAGTGATGCCGGCATTAATTGGAGTAATATTGGCGAACTTTCAACATCAGG
>JAGQKQ010000153.1 GCA_020430005.1 Candidatus Omnitrophota bacterium | reverse complement strand
AGCAATGAAAAAATAGAGAAGACAGGATTTAAAGCTAAAGTCACCTTGGCCGACGGTATTGAAGAATTAATCAAAGGATATACGGTTTTAAAGGCGAATCGTACCAAAGAGGTATGGTTGACAAATGTATAAGTGAATAAGAGGCCAAGTGCTCCAGAAAACAAGAGATTTAATTTCTGGGTTACATGTTCTCCGGGTTACAGGGTTACTATCAAATGAAACCACTCGACATTTTATTTATTCATCCTAATGCGGCGAAAAAGATTTATCAGGATTTAAGTAAAGATTTTTCCGCCATTGAGCCGCCGATCTGGGCGGCCATGCTGGCCAACCATTGCCGGCATCATCAATTTTCCGTTGATATTCTCGACTGCGAAGCGTTACATTTGGATAATGAAGCTTCCGTAGAACATATTCAAAAAGCCAAGCCACGTGTTGCGGCGTTTGTTGTTTATGGACAGCAGCCGTCGGCCAGTTCGCAAAACATGCAAGGGGCGGTGGAAGTCGCGGATTTATTAAAAGAAACATGTCCGGATATAAAGGTTTTATTTGTGGGTGGTCATGTGGCGGCCTTGCCACGGGAAGTTTTGGAAAAGCACGGTGTGGTTGATTTTGTCTGCCAGAACGAAGGCGTTTACACGATTTCTACGCTTTTAAAAACGAATTTAAAAGATCAGTTGGACAAAGTGGCTGGCTTAGGCTTTCGTCAGGATGGCCAGATTGTTTTAAATGTCCCGTCGCCCATTGTTGAGAAAAAAGATTTGCCTGTCGAATTGCCGGGGATGGCCTGGGATTTGCTTCCCATGAAAAATTACCGGACAGCTTTGTGGCATGCCTTACCGAATAATTCCGAACGCCAACCATTTGCCGCTTTGTACACGTCATTAGGTTGTCCCATGAAATGTTCATTTTGTATGATCAATATTATTAACCGTCAGGAAAACGAATATTCCGATGGCAGCGCGATTTTCCGTTATTGGGAGCCGGAATTTATCATTAAGGAATTTGATAAATTAGCCGAGATGGGAATCAAGAATATTAAAATCGCAGACGAATTGTTTGTTTTAAATCAGAATCATTTTATGAAGATCTGCGAACTGATTATTCAGCGCGGTTACGATTTTAACATTTGGTGTTATTCCCGTATTGATACGGTTAAGCCCCGGTATCTGGAAACATTAAAGAAAGCCGGTGTGAATTATCTGGCTTTGGGCATCGAGAGTGGTAATACAAAAGTTCGTAAAGATGTCACCAAGGGACGTTTTGAAGCGGTGGACATCCGCGCGATTGTCCGGGAAATACGGGATCACGATATCAATGTTGCGGCGAATTATATTTTCGGATTACCCGAAGACGACTATAATAGTATGCAGGAAACATTGGATTTGGCCCTGGAATTGAATACGGAAATGGCCAATTTTTATTCGGCGATGGCGTATCCGGGAAGTCCGTTGTACGGCACGGCCAAAACGGAGGGGTGGAGGTTACCGGAAACCTACGCCGGATATTCGCAGCATTCTTATTATGCGCAGCCGTTACCAACAAAATATCTATCAGCGGCGGAAGTTCTGGCCTTCCGGGATAAGGCGTGGATGACGTATCACACAAATCCGAAGTTTTTGGATTTATTGAAAACGAAATTCGGGCAGAAAGCGGTTGATGAAACCGTGCGTTCCACAAAAATTGTTTTAAAACGTCAGCTTCTGGAAGAATCGTCAGAAGTTAAGTCATAGAGATTTATTTGATATTGTGAACCTGATGCACAAGCATTATCTGAAAAAGAAAAATGAAAGCTGTTTTGGACGAGTTCCGCAGGTGACAGACTTCGAAATTAAAAAATGAGTCCTATGCGCAGTCGTTCAAACAGTCCTCACGACGCGTCTTTTTCTAAGATAGTATTTATGGTAAGCTGCTTGTTGCGGAACTCACTTTATGACCATAAGGACTCATCTTTATAGGAGGGTCTGTCAGACGAGGACTGTGTGAGTCCGTAAATAGCTTTCGATTTTTCTAACATTATGTATCGACAAAGGAAGAAATTATGATTATCAGTCGAACACCATTTCGCGTTTCGTTTTTTGGAGGAGGAACAGATTATCCGCCGTGGTATGAGCAGCATGGCGGCGCGGTTTTAGGAACGACGATTAATAAATATTGTTATATTACATGCCGTCATTTACCGCCGTTTTTTGAACACAAATCCCGCATCATCTATTCCAAAATGGAACATGTTAAAAAGATTAGCGATATTGAGCATCCCGCTGTCCGCGAGGTTTTTCGTTTTCTAAAATTAAAAGAAGGCGTTGAGATTCATCATGACGGTGATTTGCCGGCGCGGACCGGTTTGGGATCGAGTTCTTCGTTTACCGTCGGACTTCTTAATAGTTTATACGCGCTTAAAGGCGAAATGGTCACGAAAGAACGTCTGGCCAAAGAAGCTATTCATATCGAGCAGAATATGTGTAAAGAAAACGTCGGTTGTCAGGATCAGATGCTGGCCGCGCATGGGGGATTCAACTATATCAAATTTGGTGGAACGAAACACTTGCAGATTCAGAAAGTGTCTTTAACGGCCAAGAAGATTGAGACATTGGAAAGTCATTTGATGCTGTATTTTACAGGCTTTTCAAGAACTGCTTCGGAGATTGCCGCGCATCAAGTCAAAAACATTCCTAAAAAAGAAAAAGAATTAACCCGCATGCATCAAATGGTGAAGCACGCGATTGATCTTCTCAATGCGGGACGCCTTAAAGAGTTCGGTGAACTGCTGGATGAAAGCTGGAATATTAAACGGACTTTGTCGACCAGGGTTTCTACATCGAAAATCGACGCGATGTATGACGCAGCCAAAAAGGCCGGTGCGGTTGGAGGAAAGCTTTTAGGGGCCGGTGGCGGTGGTTTTGTATTGCTATTTGTTCCACCGGCTCAACAAAAGAAAGTGAATGAAAGCCTAAAGAAATTGTTGCTGGTTCCTTTTAAATTTGAGAATCTGGGAACGCAGATTATTTTTTATCAACCCAACGGGGAGTATTCAGATAAATGACATCATTAGAATCCATTGATATTGTGATTCTTTCCGGCGGTCTGGGAACACGCTTGAAAGAAGAAATTGGTGATGAACAGAAAGTCATGGCTGAAATCAACGGCCGCCCGTTTCTCGACTTCCATATTAACTGGTTAAAGAATCAGGGGGCTGAGCGGATTATTTTATGTACCGGTTATAAAGCCGGATTTGTTGAGGATTATTATCGAAAGAATGATTTTGGTATTGTGATCGATTTTTCCAGGGAAGAGCAGCCGCTGGGAACTGGCGGGGCAATTGTCAACGCCGCAGAAATTATCAACAGTGATCCGTTTATTGTTTTAAACGGCGATTCATTTTGTCCGGTTAACTTATATGCCTTACTGAAATATCATAAGGATAAAAAAGCCGTTGCTTCCGTGGTTGTCACATCCGGAATGAAGGGGCAGGATTACGGGCAGTTAATCATTAATGAGGACGAAAAAGTTGCGGAATTCGCAGAGAAGACCGCGCAGAAAGAAGGCGGTTATGTGAATGCCGGTGTTTATTGTTTTAGTCATAAGATTTTCGATGCTATCGGCACGAAAGGAAAATCGTCATTGGAGAACGACTGGTTTCCCAAGCTGATTGATCAGCCATTTTATGCGTTTACGCTAAACAGCAAGTTTTTTGATATCGGCACGCCGGAACGTTATAAACAGGCTCAAAAGTTTTTTGCGGAAGATTAAATATGGACACTAACACAAAAAAGAGTTCAGCACTCAGTAAAAAAGCGGAATACAAAGTTCCTTTTGGTACCGTTTCTATTACCGATGACGCGAAAGTATTGATTAATGAAGCGATTGAATCCAAATGGGTCACCCGCGGAAAATATGTTCAGGAATTTGAAGAGAAATTCGCGGCGATCTTTGGTGTTAAAAATGCCGTAACGGTTTCCAGCGGAACCGATGCCGACGCGATTTGCTGCGCAGTGTTATATGATTTCGGTGCCAAGCGCGGTGATGAAATTATTGTTCCGGCCTTAACGTTTGTCGCGACAGGCAGTGCCGTTTTACAGGCGGGCTTCAAACCGGTCTTCGTGGACGTGAAACGGGAAACATTAAATATCGATCCGGATAAAATTGAGGCGGCCATTACACCCCGTACGCGGGCGATTATGCCGGTGCATCTTATGGGAAAGCCGGCGGACATGGACGCTATTATGGCGATCGCCAAAAAGCACAAATTGTATGTGATTGAGGATACCGCCGAAGCGCATGGCGCGGAAATTAACGGTCGACTTTGCGGAACCATTGGAGATATGGCCGCGTTCAGTTTATACGCCGCGCATATTATTACCACTATTGAAGGTGGAATTATGATCACGGATAATGAAGAAATGGCAACAGTCATGCGGTCGTTACGCAATCACGGGATTGAAAATAAATTTGATTTTCAACGTGTCGGGTTTTCTGCCAAGATGAATGAAATCGAAGCGGCAGTCGGTTTGGGAAATATTAAGATTTATGAGAATATTTTAAATAAACGACGGGATAACCTTTTGTACCTCATTGACAAATTCAAGCCATTCGAAGAATTCTTTCTGACAATAAAAGAAGAGAAGAATGAGAAGATCGGCCCGCATGCCTTTTCCATTGTTGTTCGCAAAGGTGTCGGTTTTACCAAAGATGAATATGTAAAGTATATCGAATATCACGGGATTGATTCACGTAATTTATTTTTCTCTATTCCAACGCAGTGCCCGGGGTATGCCTTTTTAGGACACAAACTGGGGGATTTTCCTGAAGCGGAATATTGCTCCAATAACGGAACGCATATCGGAATCCATCAAGACATTAATCAGGACCAGTTGGA
>JAGQKQ010000152.1 GCA_020430005.1 Candidatus Omnitrophota bacterium | reverse complement strand
TTATTATTCTTAAAACACGTATGCCGTTTAAGGGCGATAAATTGGACAATACAAAAATCACTCAGGAAATTTCAGATGCCAGAGGTGTCACTCTTGAAGCCAAAGTCAAGCAATCCATTCAGGCCGAACGAAAGGCGCGGGGACTAAACCCATTAAGTGAACAGGCTCTCAATGACGTTTATAACAAGGCTAAAAATTTAACGCCGGGAGAGAGTATTGTCACCAATGATGGCGAGACTATTATTGAAGTTGCCATTATGTCGGAAAATGAAAATACCGGCGGTATGGGCGGACAAGCCATGTCTCCGATGGCCTTTGAATTAATGCCTGTGAGATTTGTTATTGATCTTGATGGTAGTGCGGATGCCAAGCAAAGTCCAGCCGGAGAAGCCAAGGAAGATAACGGCCTCGTGGAATTGAGGGAAGGAAGTTTAGATGCTTTTATGCCAAAGGCTGTCTTGCCCGATGGAGTAAGACAGTTAGCAGATGGCGAAACATTTAAGAGTAACATTCTTGACGAAAATTCAGGAAAAGCGATTGTTACAGAAACATATGCTTATAGTGAAGGACGCATGCGGCGGCAGGATTTTACAACAGTAAAGGGCTCGCCATTGGCTTCTATTGCTCAAGAAGGAAAAGATTTGGTCAAAGTTTATGACAAAAATGGAAACTATCAATACGCTGTGTTTGCTACGGATACTAAGGAACACTATCAGGAAGGTGATAAGGGGGAGTTTCTGGACCGACGTTTCGGTTTTGCAATTGTTAACTCAGAAGGAGATATTCAGCCGCTTACCAAAGATATTAAAGGATATTTAAGTGACGGTTCGCTTGTTATCATGACACCTCGTGGAGAAATTATTCCGACGGATGGAGGAGTCATGGGTTATAAGTATGTTGCCGATTTCGGGTTAAGGGGCGGAACCGATATGCGTACGGTTAATTATGCCAATAATTTGGATAAAGGATATTCGCCGCAATGGGCAGAAACTTTAGACTGGTCAAACCCAACCCCTGTAACACTTGTCGCAGCTGTTTTAACAGGAGCAGGTGTGGTTACAACAATTGTTGGGGGAACGGCAAAGGCAGTTAATGCTACAAAGGTTGCCAGTGTAGCGAATAAGTTGACCAAAGCCAATATTATTATGAAAGGAAGCACATGGAGCACGGTTGCGCAATTCGCGGCGGCAGACGTTTTGGTAACATCGACGGTGGCTACTGTTTATGGTCAAGAGATTTCAGGTGTTGACTTGTTTAACGCGGCCAAGGGCGGGGCCAAGACAGGCGGGTTTTATGTTACGGCTTTAACTGGTGGCGGGGCTATTGTTGATAGTTTAGCTATGGCAAGCAAGGCGAGAAAGACGGCGGTATTAAAAGAGGCCTTGTATGATTCTCAAAAGTTAGCGAAAGTAGTGAAACAAAGACAATTAACACGAGCCCTTCAAGGAGGTAAATACTTTGATACCGCTAGCGCCGTGGGTATGGCGACAATGGGCGGTGGCGTTAATGCAACGCGGGGTGTGTTGGATGCGTACTTTACAGACGGCAATTTAGATAACTACGGAGGTTTAACACAATTTGGAACAGACTTTGGTGTTGGAGCGGCGATCACAACTTTACCGGGGATTGGACGAGGTATTCTTCTAAAGCAAGGTGGCATCTCCAAGGCCATTGCAACGAATAGGTTACTTAACTTGGGTACATATGGAGCTACGAGTGTCATAGGAGGAAAATTGGCTGATTCCCACTTAGGCATGGGAGCGAACTTTGCTATCGGTTTTGCCGGGGCGCCTATTTTAGAAACATTACCTGGGGCATCAAGAATAGCAGCGGTGGGGACAACAGAAAAGATGGCAACCTCCGTCAACAAAACATATTTCAAGGCTATGCGTGGTCTTTACAAAAAAGGTTATAAAGGAGTCGTTCCAAAACTGGAAGGAGAAACCTTTAAAAAGATCACCTTAAACAGTCTGGAAAAAAATAATGGCTTCAATGCATGGGCCTCCAGACAGGCCTTAAAAACAACAAAGGCCGTAAAGAAAACTTTAGCACCATTCAGTCAAAAAACTTATACCGATTTTAGCCGTCAAAACGCGGCCCGCATTGCGGCTGGAGAAAAGGCCCAAAGTGAACTTTTCTTTAAAACCCGTATGGTTGGACAGGCGGGGGCCACAGGATTTACAGGCGGCTATCTGGAATCTTATTTGGATCCTGAGTTAAAAGGAAAGGACTGGAATGATTCTGAGAGGTTTGAGTATGCCGGGTATGGAACGTTTGCTGCAACATCACTGGCAACATTAACAATTTTACGTCCAAAGCTTCATCAATGGTCCCGCACGGCGGAAAAGATTGATGGCACTCCAAAAGTTATACAGGATGTCGACCTGGTTACTTTAGCCAAATATCCGAACCTTATTCCTAAAATGACCTTTGCCGGAGCGGCCGACTTCTCCGCGATTATGACATCCTGGAGCATGCTGGATCCGGTCCTTTTTGCGGCGGCTGAAGGCACAAGCCGTCAGGCCGAACGCTTGTTCGGAGCAGAGAAAGAGCACGACCAAACGGTTTGGGAAGCGGCTTTTGAACATTCTCTTCGGCCGAGAAAAGAAGATGGAACGCGGTTGAGCTTATTTGAAAGTGGACTTATGCAGGTCACATCCGGTTTACAAGCAGGGACCCGCTTAGGAGCGCCGATGCCGGTTCTTCAGATGCCATTGCAGGCTGTTTCTCAAAAAGGTTTCACAGGCGCGCTGGCCCGCTCGGCGGCAAAAACCCATGGCATGGCCTCTACTATTTTCCAATTGAATGCTGTTGAAGTGGCTGCGGAGAAATTTTTCTTAGCTCGTGAAGATATGTTTAAAAAAGAGGCGGAGTTTGCGGCCAATGTTCAGGGGGTAAAAGGTGTCGCGCGAGAGGACTTCATCAAAAAATTTAGAACGAGGAAAGCTAAGGAGCATGCGGGGCAGGTTGCATTTGCCAGTTTAATTGCTAAACCGACAGCAAGAGCCGTTAGAGGAAGTGCAGAAATCAAATTTGGAGAACAACTTTATCAAAAAGCCTATGAAAGTCTTAGTCGAGGAGAGGTGCGAAAAGCTTCGAATCAGCTTAACCTGGTTGTTGAAAACTTTAATAAAGCTCAGGAGCTTAATCCAAATCTTCGAGGTAAATTGTCTTCTGTCTCGCAAAAAATTGATTCTATTTCCAATGACATTAAATTAAACCAACATATATTTGCCAATGCCTTAGAGGTAGGGACAATCATCCATATAGGAAATGACCAGTTTGTAAAGATTACAAGCCGGTCCCTTAATGAAAAGACTGGAGAGGGAGAAATTGTTGGGGAGATTATTAATTCTGATGGCAAAGCGTCTTTTATTACAAAGTCTGGCGGTGAGCGTACTTCAACGATTACACATAGAATTCAAAAGACTCATGAATTAGAAAGCAGTTTTGAACTTTCGGATATTGCCAGATTGGTTGACGCTGATCTTGTCCGCTCTCCGAGTTCAAGTACAGCCGGCCACACAAAAACGGTTATTGACGGCGATAAAACAACCGTTGAGTTAGATGGAACGCTTTCCTCCAAAGATCTTCTGGAAAGATCAGGGTTTATTGAAAAGACGGAAAGTTCCGCTATCCGCGATTCAAAGAATGGAGATAGGGCTCTTTTTGCTGAAGCAGATTTCCCGACGGCCTTGAAAGAATTCACCCAAGGCAAAATGGATGAGATACGAAAAAGGTTTGGAGGTAACAGTTCTGCGCCGCAAACAGACATCCCGTCCTTTGATAAGAGAGAAATAGTCCGTCTTACAGACCACAAGAGGGCAGTTTCTAAAATTGTTCACGATATTTTTCTTACAGGGGATAAAACGGATCCTATCGGTTCAAGAGAATTAAGTAAGATCGAAGAAGGAATTGCTAAATATAAGGATAAAACGGGCGAGGCCGATATTCAGAAATTAAAGCAGTATGAAGAAGCTAAGGATTTATTTAAATTTCTGGACTTCCTTAAAACAGAAATGCGTGAATATGGAAGGACATCGGAAGATCCGAAAATCAAGAAGTATCGAGACTATGATTTTGACAAGAGCAGGTTTAAACAGGTTTTTGCCGGAAAAGTCTTTTTGGATACGATGAATGCGTATTTGGAGAATAACAATGGAAGTTTTAGTACAAAGGCCTTTAATATCGTTTCGGCCGATACAGGTATTGGAAAGTCGGACTTAGCGGCGGCTTTGTCGGCCTGGATGCATAAAAAGTCGGGTGGAAAAGCAAAGATTTTACTTAACGTTCCAGAAACAAAATTGGACGAGTTTATGAATCATGGCGTTTTCAGGGAACTTGTTAAAGACGGTGTTGTTCGCAGGGTTAACGAGGGCGGTGATGTTTCTCTTAAGGAGGGAATCAATATCGCCAGCTTTAAAGAGTCTCAAATGCTTGTCGAAAGAAACCAGCTGGACAAAACTGTTTTCGAAATTAATGACGAAACAGATAACTTTGGACGGGCTGCAGATTTGGTTAGAGGGCTAGATCATTTAGGTGACCTAGTGAAAAGGACAAGGTCTGAGGTTCCATCTATTAGAGAAGCGGCCAAAAGGGAATTGAAGGAATTTGAAGTTTATCAGGAACTGGACGTTTTAAAGGCTAGTATCATTGACAAAATGGTGTCCGATAATGGTGGAAGAAAAGAATTAGTCTTTGCGACTAATAAAGATTGCGTTAATGTTCTTCGGTCTCAACGTCGTAAAGGGGAAAAATTTTCTCCGCAGGAATATTTTGATGCTCAATATCAAAAACAATCTCAAAAGTTAAAAACTGAGCTAAAAAATAGTGGTCGATATGAAGAGGTTGATTTTAACAATCTTGTTGAGGCAAAGACAGAAAAGGTTGTTGAAG
>JAGQKQ010000151.1 GCA_020430005.1 Candidatus Omnitrophota bacterium | reverse complement strand
ATCTTAACTCCCAAAGAACGAATTTCTTTAACCTGCGCCGCGAGTGTGGCACACATTTCCGCATCAATACCATGATCTTGAGAACCCAAAAGGGCTTCTCCGCTCAACTTTAATAGAACACGGCTATAGGCAGGTTTTTTAGTCAACTTCGTTAACCTTATATCTGATAAACCGGCTGACAGTAATATTTTCGCCAATACTGGCCACTTGAGCTGTAATCAACTCTTCAACCGTCTTGCTTGGATCTTTAATAAAATTCTGCGCATATAGGCAAACTTCCTTAATATACTCTTCAGGATTGTCTTGCGCTTTTAATTCTTCTTCCGGAACATCGTCTTTACGGACATATTTTGGATTAACCGCCGCAATATGCATGGCAATATCACGTGTTAATTGGCAGAATGCCTCGTTGCTCGCCACAAAGTCGGTCTCACAATTGACCTCAACAATAACGCCAATCTTGGCTCCTTGATGAATGTAGGCTTCGATACGCCCTTCTTTTGCATCACGACTTCCTTTTTTGGCCGCAAGTTCCAGACCACGCTGTTTAAGAATTTCCTTCGCTTTCGGTAAATCACCGCCGGCTTCTTCCAACGCTTTCTTGCATTCCATAACGCCGCATGACGTTTGCTCCCGAAGTTCTTTAATTGTTTCTGCAGTAATAGCACTCATGTTTGGTACCTTTCTAAAAATGTATTAAAAACGGCTTACTCGTTTGTTGAGCTTGTAGACGCCGCTTCTTTTTCTTCTGGCTTGGCCTCTTTTTTCTCAGCGGAAGCTTCTTTAGCTTTCGCGGCTTGTTCTTTTTTCGCGGCCTCTTCCTGACTTCCTAAATATTGTTTTCGGCCTTCCTCTATACTAGCCGATAAATAAGACGTAACAAGACGGATAGACTTTAATGCGTCGTCATTTCCCGGGATAGGATAATCCACCACTTCCGGATCACAATTTGTATCCACAATCGCGATGATCGGAATGCCTAATTTTTGAGCTTCCTTAACCGCAATATCTTCTTTTTTTGGATCAACAATGAAAACGGCGTCCGGCAGATCAAACATGTCCCGGATACCGCCTAAATCACGGAGAAGCTTATCTTGCTCTTTTGTAATCCGTGCGATTTCTTTTTTCTTCAAATTTTCCCAAACGCCGTCTTCTTTCATTTTCTCAATATCCTGAAGACGCTGAATAGATTTACGAACAGTTTGGAAATTTGTCAGAAGCCCGCCCATCCATCGGTTTTTGATATAAAACATTCCGCATTTCTTCGCTTCTTCCTCAACAATAATCTGGGCTTGTTTTTTTGTTCCGATGAAAAGAAAGCGGCCGCCTTTGGTGGCCAAATCTTTACAGAACTCTTGGGCTTGACTTAAAAAGTCGACCGTTTTTTCCAGGTCGATAATGTAGATGCCGCTTCTTTGGCCAAAAATGAATCGCTTCATTTTTGGATTCCAGCGCTGCGTTTGATGTCCGAAATGGACACCGGATTCCAACAACTTCTTAATTAATTCTTCAACCATGTAACCTCCACACCTTCTGTTCAATCTTATGTTTCTTTAAGCTTGGGACACAACATCTTGTGTTATGCAGCAGAAATACCCATAAAATTGTTAGTTAACCTTAATTTAATTGTGATAGTATAACGAATTATCTTTTTAAATGCAACCTTTTATTTGCCCGAAAATTTTACCTCCCTGAAAATGACTAATTTTACCTAATTCTATAGCTGTCAGGAGGTTTAGACCTGGTTTCTCTCTCTGTTCCACTCAACGATCTGACCGCGGGAGTTTAGATACACATCCCTTTTGCTTTTCGGTCATTATAATATTCACATGTCCCCAACTGGCAGGCTTTCTCAAAATTCGCACAGCTTTCATCTTTTTTTCCTAGTTTTTCATACACCACTCCACGACCAACATAAGCAACCACATTTTTCGAATCCAAAGAAAGACTTTTGTCAAAATCCTTCACAGCATCATCGTATTTCTCCATTTGTAAAAAAACCAGCCCCTGACTACTGTAAAGTGCTGCATTTGAGGGATCAAGCTTAATACCTTTATTAAAGTCATCCATAGCCTGGGGATATCGTTCCATTTTCATATAAACCAATCCTCTTGAGGTATAGTAATCTGGCACTTTTTGATCATATTCAATTGCTTTGGTAAAACTTTCAATAGCCTTGTCATAAAAACCTTGAGTATCGTACTCTATTGCTTGTAGATCATACACCATCGCAAGACCTTCCGAGGCCACACCCCTTAACTCCAGTCGCTGTTCTTCAGTAAAGCCATTTAAACCTTTTTTTGTCTTTTCTAAAAGAAGATCATATTCACTAATTGCCTTATCGTACCACTCAACTTCATGATAAAGCATTGCCCTGTGTAATAAGGCCATATAATCGTCTGGAACTAATTCAAGCATTTTAGTATAGTCCGCAATGGCCTCTTTTTCTTGTCCATTTTTATCATAAGCTCCCGCTCTTCCCTCATAAGATTCAGGACACCTTGGCTGAAATTTCAAGGCCATTGTAAACGCATCAATCGCACGATTGTAGTCACCATTTTTATTATACTCGTTCCCTTTTTGGACATATTCTTCATGCTTCGCCAAATCCGATTCCGATATTCCATAACCGCTATGATTATATGAACTCGATGTCTTGGCCTGAGTGGCCTTTGGTTTGTTTGTCAGAGTGTCCTTGCCTTCAGATAAACTTTTATCATACATCGCTATTTTCTTACTGATAGCGGTATCTATCGCCGAAGGTTTGATTATCGTAAAAAATACCCTTCCCTCTTGGTTAAATTTCTTTTCATTAAATTCTGCCGAAAAATAATCACTATAAGCCGACGACTTCGATACCGATACATTTGTTTTTTCTTCCTGCCCTTCGGTATCTTTTGCCAAGATCTTTTCTATTTTCATACCATATAACATTTGCTGAAACTTATTCTGTCGCATGGCCCACGTCTCAAAATCTTTATAGAAATGCTTTGGTTCCACAAAAAAGAAATCTCCTTCTGAAATTTTTATAACGTAATAATCATACGTTTCCTCTCCAGGACTTTCACAGTCATTTAAACTTAAACTCATCAAATAAAACTTTTCCCTTATGTGTTCTGCAACAACAAACATGTCGTCTGTTTGTTTATTATTTTTATTCGGAAGCATTTGATAACAGGAATCTTTTTTTATTAATGTTAAGGCCGGCTCAATATTACCCTCCTCTTCCATTGCATAAAATCCTCCTCTTTCGGTCACATAAGCTCTTTCGGCCTCCGTCAATACGTCGCCTTGGATGTATTTCTTATAATCGTCTGATCCTTTGGAAACAATGAAATACATGCTTGTTTGATCTTTAAACGGAAAAGTAATATCTTTCTTAGCAATGGCCTGCCGATCATTCGTGTGAATCTCACTACAAGATTGACAGACAAGGGCTATAAATAAAACTATAAAAATCTGAAATTTCTTGAACATAGTATTTTCTATTATAGTTAGGCCTGGAACTGCATGCTGTGTAATTTTTCGTAGAGCGGGCAGGTTTTAAGAAGTTCTTCATGTCTGCCAATACCGACAATCCGGCCGCCGTCAATGACCACAATCTTATCCGCCTTCATAACGGTGGACAGCCTGTGCGCGATGGCCACAACGGTTCTTCCTTCCATCAGCTCATCCAGCGCCTCCTGAACAAACTTTTCTGACTCAGAGTCCAATTGAGAAGTGGCCTCATCCAGAATCAGAATAGGCGGGTTTTTCAGGATCGCCCGGGCAATGGAAATACGCTGCTTCTCTCCACCCGACAAGCGAAAACCACGATCCCCGATAATGGTGTCATACCCTTTCGGCATCTTCACAATAAACCGGTGCGCGTACGCCTTTTTAGCGACCGATTCAACCTCTTCCTGCGTCGCCTGATTATGTCCATAGGCAATATTGGACTTTACCGTATCATTAAACAAAATCGATTCCTGCGTCACAATACCAAATTGTTTACGTAAAGATTCGAACGACATATCCTTCACGTCTGTTCCATCAAAAATAACTTTCCCTTTCGTGGCATCATAAAACCGCGGCAACAGATTAACCAATGTCGACTTCCCCGTCCCGGTTGGCCCGACAATCGCGACCAGCTCGCCTTTTTTAATCTCTAAATTGATATCGTGTAAAACCACACCCGAATCTTCCCGGTAATGAAATTCCACATTTTCCAGACGAATACCATCTTTCAATTCTTCCGCCTTTTTTGCCGTTGAACTCTCTTCAACAGAAGGCTTGGTATCAAGCACATCATAAATCCGATCATTCGCGGCCAGGGCTTGTTGAATTAAAGCGTTCACATTTCCCAATTTCTTCACAGGGCTGATAATCGACATAATCGACGCCATAAACAACGCAAACACACCGAACGACAATTCTCCGTTAAGAATACGATCACCAAACCAGAAGACCAAAATAATACTCACAACCGCCCCGATCACCTCCGTCAAAGGTGAAATGAGAATCAGACTCTTCATGGCTTTCAATTTTAATTTATAGTAACCATGGTTCTGATTTTTAAAACGTTTTATTTCGTATTGCTCCGTATTAAAGGCCTTAACCAGTTTCACCCCGGAAATTGTTTCCAATAACAACGAATTGATATCGGCCATCGTTTCCTGAATACCGATAGAAATTTTACGCAGCCGCTTTCCAATCAGACTCATTGGAAGGCCGATGAATGGAAAAATACCGAAAATAATTAAGGCCGCTTTGGGGTCAATCGTAAAAGCGGTGATAATCCAGAAAACAATGATGAAGGTCTGCCGGAATAAATCGGTGAGTCCATAGGATACGGCATTTTCCAACAAATTGGAATCATGGGTAATCCGGGACAATAACTCTCCGGTCCGTTTTTCGCTGA
>JAGQKQ010000150.1 GCA_020430005.1 Candidatus Omnitrophota bacterium | reverse complement strand
TAATCGTCCCATATTCCCCGTCATAACCAGCGGCAATGTTTACGTTCCCTTCGCGGACCCGACGCACACCTTCGGCGATCAACGAATTACTCGCCTTTTGAATCTCATCAAGCGGCAAATCAAACAGGATCGCCATTTCATTACCGGCTTTGCTTAGTAAGTTTTGATATTCACTCTGCACGGCCTTGCTGTTAACACCCATGCCTTTGGTGTCGGCAATGATTTCAGGTAATGGGATCAAACTGTAATACGGCCGCCAGTTCGGTGACTTCCGGCCTTCTTCATGATCAGCCAATTCTTCCACCCGCGCCATAACCCCAACCGTAATGTCCTTACCGCACCCCGGACATTTTCCTTTTAATTTAATCGTTTCTTTGGGATGAAGCCGCTGGCTGCAATGACGGCAACCGTCATAATGATATTTTCCTTCTTCGGGAAAGAATTCCAGAGTTCCAACAAGACCTTTATTAGTTTGCGGATTACGCAGGGCATCATAAATCGCCGGGTACGAAAATTCCGCGTCATAAATCGTCGCTTCCCGCCCGATTTTCTGCGGCGAATGCGCGTCACCATTAGAAACCAACACACAATGATCCAACTGACTCAACCGCCAATTCATCAGTGGATCGGACGACAAGCCTGTTTCCAAGGCAAAGACATGTTGGGTTAAGTCCCCGAAACAATCTTCCATGCTGTTAAATCCGCCTTTCGAACCCAGCATGGAAAACCAGGGCGTCCAGATATGCGCGGGGATCAGATAACTTAACGGATCCGATTCCAAAACAATTTCCAACAAATCATGCGTGTCCAGTCCCAAAATCGGACGGCCATCCGCGCACAAATTCCCGATATCACCCAACTTGGAACGGATTTTCTCAGCCGCGTCAAAATGCGGCGCGAATACAACATTATGCACCTTACGGACACGGTCATGCCGTTTATAGATATTCGAAATCTCCACCGTCAGCATAAACCGGATCGTGCCTTTACATGCCGCCGGAAGTTCCGGCTCAACGGCTTTGGCATATTCATCTTTTAGTTTAAACAACCCTTCTTCGGCGGGTTCAAGTTTTTCCCGCAGTTCTTTCATCCAGCCGGGATGGGTAAAGTCGCCGGTACCGATAATCTGAATGCCTTTGAGCTGTCCCCAAAGGGATAAATATTCCAAATTAAGATTTTTACTTGTCGCGCGGGAAAAATGTGAATGAAGATGTAGATCTGTATAAAACCTCATAAAAATATCTATTGGATAAATTGCTCTTTAACGTTAGAGCGATTTAAAAATACAATAATTATTATACAAAAAAGAATTCTAAGACTCAGCAATGTATAAATTATAGGAATACCCTCTGTCACTTTGCTTATATTATAAAAACTAATTATTGAAACCATTATAAAGAAAATGCTACTAATAATCATACCCTTTCTAGCCCAATTTTTAAAACCCAACATATAAATTCCTAAAACAATGAATACTATCTTCGAAAATGGAGAAAAAACACCCAACAGATCCAACCAACTATTATTATAAGCACAGCCAATTAGTTGACAATAACCAAGCTCTTCCCCGGAACCTTTACTAAACAAGATCGCATCTATAAATGTATATAAATTAAAAAATAAACAAATACTAGAAAATACAATAATAGAAAAAGTAAAGAATATCATATTCTTATTTCTTGAATTTACATCCATATCAACCCCCTTCTTCTAGACTTTTTCCCCTTCAGAAGTCATACTTTCAGTAATAAATATTGCTAATACTCCACTTTCATTAAACATAAACCATGAGCTTTGGCGGTGTCATGGGCGAAAGATCGGTCTTTTTTCTTTAAAATCAATTTTACACTCCCCTTCAGTAATTGTCCACTACCGACAGCCAAAAGCGTTCCGATAATATTGCGCACCATTTTATACAGAAATCCGTCGGCTGTGATATCAACCGTAACCCCATCCTTTGATTTTTTAATGACAATACTTTTCACTGTACGGGTGGTATTATCTTGCTTTTTGGAAGGATCAGAGGCTGTGAAGGATTTAAAGTCTTTTTTACCGATCAACGCCTTTGCCTCTTCCTTCATCACAGAAACATTTAATTTATGAAAGTAATGCAAACTCGTATAGCGGTCCAACGCCGAACGGGCCGGACGGTTAAGAATAGTGTAGCGGTATGTTTTGGATTTAACACTGTATTGCGCGTGAAAATCGTCCGCAACTTCTCTGGCCTCAAGAATAGCGACATCTTCCGGAATATTGGCGTTCAGCGCCCGGACGATTTCGTCGCATGGCATGTCTGAGGAAATCTTAAAATTCGCCACCTGACCACGGGCATGCACGCCGCTATCCGTACGACCTGAACCAATGAGGCGAATTTTTTGTTTGAAGATTTTGTGAAGGGCTTTTTCAATAACGCCTTGAACCGTGCGCCGGTTTCCCGGTTGGACCTGCCAACCTTGGAAAGCCGTGCCGTCGTATTCAATTGTGAGTTTGATGTTGCGCATGATCAAGAGGTAAGTGGTAAGAGGTATGTGGTAAGAAAAAATTCGTGTCATTGCGAATATCCAAAGGATATGAAGCAATCCAGATGACCTTACCTAAAATCGTCCAGATTGCCGCAAAACCTTCGGTTTCTCGCAATGACACAAAACATTTACCTCTTATATTAATTTATAATTAATCAACAACTCAGCGATCTGTACCGCGTTTAGGGCCGCGCCTTTACGCAAATTATCCGACACAACCCAAAGGTTCAAACCGTTATCAATTGTTTCATCTTCCCGGATACGTCCGACATAAGTATCGTCTTTATCCTGCGCGTCTAGTGGCATTGGATATTGATTCTTGGACAAATCATCAATCACTGTTACGCCCGGCGCATTCTGAAGAAGTTCAATGGCTTTCTCGCGGCTGATTTTCTTTTCAGTCTCAATATTCACCGATTCCGAATGCGCCCGAAATACCGGCACACGCACACAAGTGGCCGTCACTTTTATTGAAGGGTCCATGATCTTCTTTGTTTCGTTGACCATTTTCATCTCTTCTTTGGTGTAAAGATTATCCTGCGGCACATCAATCTGGGGAATCAGATTACGGCAAATCTGATATTGGAATGTATTAATATCACAAGATCCCTTTTCCTGATCTTCCAATTCCTTAATCGCCGCTCCGCCAGCCCCGGATACCGATTGATACGTGGACACAACAACACGTTTAATTTTTCCAAAATCATGTAACGGCTTTAAAGCCACCACCATCTGGATTGTTGAACAATTCGGATTAGCAATGATCCCTTTATGTTTTTTGACATCTTCTGGATTCACCTCCGGAACAACCAGCGGCACGTCCGGATCCATACGGAACTGACTAGTATTATCAATCACCACACAACCGGCCTTTGCCGCGATCGGCGCGAAGATTTTACTGACCGATGCCCCTGGCGAAAATAATCCCACATGAACACCTTTAAATTTCTCCGCCGCATTTTCTTCATTAATACATTCATAAACAAGGCCGTCGATTTCCTGATCGGAATCCAGACTTGTAGAAAAGCAACGCAATTGGTCAACCGGAAAATTGCGTTGTTTTAAAATTTTTAGCATTTCCTGGCCAACCGCACCGCGGACACCAACAATCGCCACATTATATTTACTCATCATTGCCCTCTTTTGACTTTTTCTTATTATAAATACTTTTTTTCCAGTTCTTCCGCCGCTCCTCTTCCTTTTCCCGGCGGGGAGCAGGTCTTTGCCTGCGGTCTGACTCTTCCTTATCTCTACGGTCTAATTCCGGCGGGAAATACCCCGGCGGATAATGCCGACGGCTTTTCTTCCTTCGCCGCTCTTCTAACGTCCTTCTTCGATCTTCTTCGTTCTTACGACGCTCTTCTTTATCCATCAACACACCTCCTCAACAATGAGGCTTTCTACAGGTGCTGTACAACCATATCGCCAACTTCCGATGTTGAATAGCCCATTTGTCCAACTAACATCGATTTCATTTTCTTTAAAACGTCTTTAGTCGCGTTTTCAATATTCTGCGCAGCCGCTTCTTCACCCAGATGATTCAGCATTAAAACAGCGGTTAAAATGGTCGCGACCGGATTAATAACCCCTTTACCGGCAAACGCAGGTGCCGTTCCATGAACAGGCTCAAACATACTCACTCCGTTCGGATTAATATTTCCACTCGGGGCGACTCCCATACCACCTTGCGTTACCGCTGCCAAATCTGTAATGATGTCACCAAACATATTACTGGTCACAATACCGTTAAACCGTTTCGGGTCTTCCACCATATAGATACAAATCGCATCCACATGACAATAGTCCGGAATAATATGCGGGTAATCCTTGGCCACTTCATCAAAAACACGCTGCCACAAATCAAACACATAGGTTAAGACATTTGTCTTTCCGCATAATGTGAGCTTCGCGTAATACCCTTTAGCCTTTTCATCATCCGACAAACCCCGCCACGGATTATTTTCATGACGTTTTTTCAGTGATTCAAACGCGTAACGGATACACCGTTCAACCTGCTTGTACGAATACACCATGGATTGAATAGCCACTTCGTCTTTTGTTCCCTTATTTTGAAATTCCCCGACGCCTGTATATAGTCCTCCGGTATTTTCCCGGAAAACAATATAGTCAATATCATTTGGTGTTTTGCCCTTTAAAGGCGTGGCCACATTTTCATATAACCGGACCGGACGCAAATTGATATATTGTTCCAGATCAAAACGTAATTTTAAAAGGATGCCTTTTTCCAGAATTCCCGGCTTGACATCAGGATGTCCGATTCCACCAAGATAAATGGCATCGTAATTCTTAAATTCTTCAATAGCGGAATCCGGCAGGATTTCTCCTGTCTTTAAATACCGCTCGCCGCCAAAATCAAAG
>JAGQKQ010000014.1 GCA_020430005.1 Candidatus Omnitrophota bacterium | reverse complement strand
ATTCACATTGCTCAACTGACCACCGTTGGACACGCCATTTACCACGCCAAGAGGAGACTTTCCATATTCCGAATGTTTGGCCTGGATATTATAGTTTCCGGCCGGAACATTATACATTTCATAAAATCCGGTTTCATCTGTGAAAGACAATCCGACAAAATTACCACCTGTATCGGTCAAAAAAACCAGGGTCCAAATGGCTGGCTTACCGTTAATCGTGACATGTCCTGATATCGTTCCTCCTTCGGAATTATAGGAAAAATTCTGTCCCGCAATTTCCGAACCTCCCGAACCCGCTGAAACCGTCCGTGTCCCGCGTAAGGTAAACGATGTTTCATTCTTAACCGCCATAAACAGAATTGTGTACCCTTCAAAAGGCGGAACAATCAAATCATAAGCCTCACCGAATGTCTCCACTCCCCCCACGGAAAACGGACTATAAAGATAAAAATGATCGATATCCAATATCGCGTCGTCTTTAACGGCCGCGGCCACGATCAATGATCCCGGCTCCACAGAATGACCACCCGTGTTGGTAATATCTCCGGTAATCGCAACACCCGTTACGTCGTCGTAGCCGCGCAAGTCAACGGTTTGGTCATCAGAGGATGAGGAAACTGTAATCACCTGCGGAAGCGCCACATAGTCTCCCTCGAAGTCGACACTGATAACGTGCTGCCCTTCCGGAAGACGGATCTGGTAAAATCCGGCCCCGTCTGAAAAATAATTTCCATGTTCCGTGCCATTTTGGGCCAACCCGTTCACTTCCACCCCGCTTAAAGGATTTTGACCAATCGTTCCATCCGTCACATGGCCGGAAATTAAGGCCGCTTCTTCCAATCGTAACGGATAGTCCGTCCAATCCGTTCCGGGCTCCAGATAAATATAATGCTGGCTCCAGGTATAAAATCTTCCATCGTAAGGAACATTCGGTTCCGGCTGGCCGGAAATGAAAAATAATCCGTTTGGTGTAAAATTAAAAGAAAATTCTCCCTGAAGATTGGACATCGTAGTAGTGGAGGAATCCTCATTGTCATCATAAGTGACTGGAACACTCCACAGGGCTTGCTGGGTTTCTTCCCCGCGAACCGTACCGGAAACCACTGTCTGCGCCCGGGAATACCCGTCAAAAACGCACAACATCAACAGGACCATCATCAATCGCGAACACACACTTAAACAAAGACTACGCATAACACCCTCCGCTTTAGCTGTCTGAATAAAAACACTTCTTAAATTTATTATTTTTATATAATTGAATGGCAGGAAGATGGCAGGAACGTGACAATCTTGTAAAAATTATTTTGGTTTTGATGAAATTAATCTTTCGAAAGAGCCCATCTAAGGAGCAAAAAAATAATAACAAGAGAAACCGTCTGAATGAGAATATTATCGGGATAGGCAGGCGAAATCCCTCTTAACCAGATAACACAAAAAATGGTTACAGCTAAATATTTATAAACCGTTTTGGGTTCAAGACTGGGTAACGTGTTTATTAATTATAAGGTAACTGCCTCTTATCTTTTTCCTAACTGCGCAGATGATAGCCTGTCTTAATCATCCAACGGGCCAGGAGGATGCATATGGTGAGAAACGCCGAAATCATCATAAGGCTGACCCAGAGACTGACGTCCGATTGTTCATAAAAACTCCACCGAAAACCGCTGATTAAATAAACAACCGGATTAAACAAAGATATTTTCTGCCAGATGTCCGGCAGCATATGAATACTGTAAAAACTGCCGCCCAGGAATATTAACGGCGTAATAACCAGCATCGGAATGATTTGTAATTTCGCCCAACTGTCGGCCCATACGCCAATGATAAACCCGAAAAGGCTGAAGCTGACAGCCGTCAATATTAAAAACAAGACCATTAAAAAAGGATGCTGAATTTCCAGTGGAACAAAAAAACTGGCCGTTATTAATATCAGCGCGCTTAACACCAACGATTTTGTGGCCGCCGCGCCCACATATCCGCAAAGAATCTCAATATAGGAAACCGGCGCTGTTAAAACTTCATAAATCGTTCCGGTAAACTTTGGCATATAAACGCCGAACGAGGCATTATTTACACTTTCATTCAAAATGGACAACATAACCAGTCCCGGCACAATGAACGCGGCATACGTAATCCCTTCAATATCCGTAATGCGCGATCCAATCGCCGAACCGAACACCACAAAATATAAGGATGTCGAAACAACCGGCGTGGCGATACTCTCGGCCAATGTGCGCCAGGTCCGGGCCATTTCAAAATTATAAATCGCTTTTATCGCGTAGAAGTTCATTTGTCTTTTACCAGTTCAATAAAGATATCTTCCAATTTGCTTTGATACACATGGATGTCTTTATAATTCAGCCCGGAAGAAGCAATATCGCTTAGTAGTCTGGCGATAGAATATTCTTCTTTAGCCGCATCATAAATATAGCTCAGGCGCCGCCCCTCACTTTTAAGTTTAAGATCCCAGTGAGATAATTTTTCCGGAATGCTGTCCAGGGAATTTTCTAAATCCAGCAGTAATTCTTTTTTACCAAACTTTTGCATTAAGTCCTGCTTGGTTTCGGTCAAAATAATTTCTCCCTTATTAATAACCCCGACGCGATCAGCCATCTCTTCGGCTTCTTCAATATAATGCGTGGTTAGAATAATTGTTACTCCCAGACTCTTTAATTCCCGAATTTGTTTCCACATATCCCGACGCAATTCCACATCCACACCGGCCGTTGGTTCGTCCAGAAATAAAACCTGCGGTTCATGCGACAAGGCCTTGGCGATCATCACCCGGCGCTTCATACCACCGGACAGTGTTAACATACTGTTTTTTCGTTTCTCCCACAAACTTAACTTCTTTAATACCGATTCAACATGGGCCGGATGCGGAGCCATACCGAACAGCCCCCGGCTAAAATTAACCGTTCCCAGGACAGGCTCGAACATTTCGACAGCAAGCTCCTGCGGAACAAGCCCGATTAATTTACGTGTCTTGCGGTAATCCTTATAGATATCATGCCCATCAACGGTAATATGGCCGCTGGTCAGATTCACCAGTCCTGTTACGCAGCCAATCAACGTGGTCTTTCCCGCGCCATTGGGCCCGAGCAAGGCAAAGATCTCACCTTTATGAATATCCAGATTGACATTCTTTAACGCCTGAAACCCGCCGGCAAATGTTTTATTGAGATTTTTAATGGATAATATCGGTGACATATTTAGAAATAACTTTCAGGACAGGTTAGCCCGTTTATTTTTAACATTTTAAGAATGATATCGATCATGGTCAAGGAAAAAGGTCTTTAGTAGAGTTTATTTTGTTGGCGGGCGCGTGCCATAATATTGAAAATACCCGGCTTCTATATTTCCGTTATAAAGTTTACGTACGTGATCAGGTTTGGCACGAGTGAAAAACTTGGGAAATTCTTTATCGGCCGTGATAATGTAAACCGACCAGTCGGGGCGTTTCTTGAAAAGATTATCTAGCGCGCTATACAAAAGACTCAACTCTTTTTCTGTTCCCATCTTAACACCATAGGGCGGATTCGAAATAAGAATGCCGTGATCGTGCTCAAGCTTTAATTGCTTCGCGTCAGCGCGGGCAAACACAATGTCATCAAGAACCCCGGCATTTTTCGCGTTCATTCGACTGGCTGAAATATGTTTTTTTTCGATATCGTAACCAAAAATCTGGAATTTGGCTGTTTTATCTTCGGCTTCCCGCGCCCTGGCACGCGCGTCCATCCAACTTTTCTGAGGAATATACGGCCAGTGTTCGGCAGCAAAGCTACGGTTTAACCCGGGCGCTATATTACGCGCGATCATAGCCGCTTCAATCACAATGGTTCCTGATCCGCACATCGGATCAATTAAAACACGGTCTTTATTCCACAAACTTAAAAGCACCAGCGCCGCGGCCAGATTTTCACGTATTGGCGCTTCACCCCCCTGCTGCCGGTAACCCCGTTTATGGAGGCCGATACCCGTTGTGTCCAGCGCCAAAAGCGCCATATCTTTGAAAATAGAAATCTTAATTGTAATTTCAGCGGCGGATTCCTTTATCCAATCTGCTTTATAATGTTTTTTGAGTTGCTCAACAACGGCTTTTTTGACCATCGCCTGGCAGGAACGTTCGCTGTTGATCTGTGAACGTGTAACAGCAGCGATAACAGTCATTCTCGCGTTCTTGGGAATCCAGAACGCCCAATCGATCTTGCTCACATGGAAAAAAAGATCATCGAAATCAAGCGCTTTAAACTCGGCAAGTTTAAGAAAAACACGGTCTGCCGTACGCAGCGAAACATTTAAACGCGCGATATCATTAAATCCGGCGTCAAATTCAATTTTTCCATCAGAAACTTTAAAGCCCTTAAACCCAAGATCTTCCAATTCACGTTTAGCAACTTTTTCAAGGCCAAATGTTGTGGTAACAATTAATGTGCAGTCTTTCATAACGATCTTCTAATTTCTTTGAATTGGTCCCTTTTTTTACTGTATTTAGTTCCTGTAGTCTACAACACAACATATAAATCTGGCAATAAACAAAAAAGACCACCTAAAAGGTGGTCTTTCTTATTAAAATAACTTCTTCAAACAGACTAGTTTTGTAACTGGTTAATGTTACCTTCGCAAAAAATTACGTGTATTACAAATTTATCGATATTTAGAGTAAAACCAATACCACGGACCAAATAAATGTTTCATTACTCCTTTGATTGTCTTACCTTCAGGATTATAGCAAACTCCTACATTATCTCCAGGGCCCCCTTCAAAACTTATATATACCACTCCATCCAAATGAAAAATAGCTTTTCGTGTAGGACCAATCAAAGGCGGCCACAAATTAAAAGAATTGTCCCAAAAATGTGTATTTGGCTCCTTAGTAGTAAGTATTTTCTCGCATTGTTCCGTCAACCTTGTATTATTAATCCTGAATTTCCATGTTAAACCTGCCAAATGTACATTATGGCCCATCCGAAAAACAAAAATTCCCAACATAGCAAAGGTCAAACCAATAACTACCCCCTTAAAACTTTTACTTCGCAGTGAACTTATTGCAAAACGACACCCAACTAAAAAAATATATAGAACTGTAAACATGACAAGCGGAACAATTAACCACATTGCAATACTAAAAAATCCAATTACCCCAAAAAACTCAACTATAAAAAATATAATTGTAACCAATCCAAGAAATATAGCTGGTTTTTTAAGAGTAATATAATTCATTTAATTTCCTCCACATTTGAGAAGAGAACGGGACAGAGTAACTTTAGGGACAGGGTTAGCCCGTTATTTTTAACATTCTAAGAATGATATAGGCTACGGTCAAGAAAAAAGCTCTTTGGAGTTATTGAAGGGTATTGTTCAATAAACCCTGGATTTTAGATTGGCTCTCCCCGGTCATGACTGCGAAGTTTCTCAAAAACATAGAAACTTCTTAGTCACAGACTAATACGTGGACTCTTTCGAGTCCACTTTTTTAGGCAATTATATAAAAAAAAAGAGCTGCCTTTCGGCAACTCTTTTTTTATATGGCTCCCCCGGTTGTTTACCTTCGGTAACCAACTTGCACGTGGATCGAACCTATCTTCGATAGGTTCGCCCTTACAGCGGATACATAAAAAATGGGCCATCCGAAAGGATGACCCATTTTACATAACTCCCACAAGTAGACGAATTTTGCAATTGGTTGGCATCTCACCAAGGACAAGAATTTTACTTAAACAAACTTCTTTCTACGAAAAAATGTCCCTAGTAAACCGGTACCGAATAAAGCTAATGTTGCGGGTTCGGGAACAGGTGATCCTATAATCCTTGCCTGTGGAACAAACTGGCTGTTTAAGGGTTCTGTCCAAGGACGATCAGAAAAATTTCTTAGGATAATAGGATGTATTCTTGGAAATTCTGTATCTTCAATTTCCCACGCAAACAAAGTGTTTAACGGAGGAGTGTTTGTTTCAAAATTATCGGATGCAATTAAATAGTACGGCATGCCTTGGCTCAACAAAGGCCGCTTGGCTGAATATAAAGTTGTAAGAGGAAAATTATAAGATGGGAAAAATGCTGGGCCATCCGGTGAGTTAAAATATAGAGATTCAATGATTGATCCAGGCTTACCATTATCATCGGCCATAAGCCATAAGACTACATCTCTGTAATTACTTCGATCATCTTGTAGTACGATGGAGACAGTTATCTGGTCAAGATAAACACTTGTATCGGGAATAAATTGAAATCCAACATCTCTATCAACACCACTTTCTGCTCTTCCAAAATTAAAAACACCATTTTCAAGGTCATTTCCTATTCCATATGAATCATAAATAATTAAAGCGCTTGCGGTATAAGGGTTAATTAAAAGCGATATGCTGAAAAATAATGTTATAAAATAATATTTTTTCAAAATTTTCTCCATCAATTTAACAATAATTGTGACTCAATTTTATATTTTTAAAATGTTTGATAAAACAAAATAACATAAAGTGTATTTCTTTGTCAACAGGACTTACTCGTACATACTAAGACAAAAAAAGCCGTTGCAAGTATTTAACTTACAACGGCTTAGGATATTAACTCCCCGATCCAACACTTAGCAGAACACCTCTAGACTTTACTATCAATACGCCCATACATATGGCTTATAATGAAAGACGTGAAGTCAGTATTGTCGAAGGCCATGCTCCTTATGGTATTTCAACCGAAGAACGCATTAATAAGAAAATATTAAAAAGCTATACCCCACAAAAACCTAAATTAAATCCTATCAAAACAGCTTTAAGATATCAAGACGTTTATCAAAGCCTTCCTTCCCCTTCCATGAAAAAAGCGGCTGAAATTCTGGGGGTATCCAGAGTCAGAGTTTATCAAATGCTAAATCTACTAAAACTGGATAAAGCAATAATTAACTATTTACTGAAAGATAAAACCGGAGAGTATTACACTGAAAGGCAATTGCGAGATTTACTTTATTTACCAATAGATGAACAGTTTAAGGAAATCGAAAAGCTTCATAACTCCAAGCCAATTGAATCATCAAACTTTTCTCTAAAGCAGACATGAATTTCTTTATCTTGAACTATCAAGCATGAACAAATGATACTTCTTTGTAGGGTTCACCCTTTTTATGTTCGCTTATTTGTATACTTACCTTTAATTCAAGTCGATTAAGGAATTCCATCAATTTCTCTGTAGAAAAACGGCTGAAATGCCCATTTAATAAATGAGATACTTCTGGCTGTTCAATATTCAAAACTTTACCAATAGCTTTTTGTCCTGATAATTTAGCATGTTTTATGGCATTAATAACATGAATACCAACTTGCGCACGGGTAAATAATTCTCCTGAATTCTCTAATCCTAAATCAGCAAATACATTACCCGAACCATCTTCATATTGTATTTTAGTTTTTTTAGTCATCTTATTTTCCTTTAAGTTTTTCTATTTCTTTTGCTTCCAATAATCTTTGTTTAATTAAGTCTACATCCTGTTTTGGCGTAGCTATTCCTTTTTTTGATTTCTTCATAAATGTATGAAGAACATAAATATTCTTTCCAATTTTCACAGCAACCACAGTCCGATAAGTATTAGTATCAAAAGGCGTAACAATTTCAAAGGTTCCACCACCAACACCTTTAAATGGCTTCGTATCCTTAGGAATCTCCCCAAACTGGATAAATTGAAGCTCATCACCAATAAGCTGTTTTACATCATCTGGAAAAGATCGAATTTTCTTCCTCGTATCTCCCAACCACGTTAAATTCCTTCTAATAGGAGCTTTCATATTCATCTCTTACCGCACCTTAAGTATATAGGATATTTCCTATAATTGCAAATTTAATTAGTATTAGAAATTTAATACACTCTATCATGTTTATTCCCATATATTTACAATATTTTACTCTGTAATACCCTAGAGTTTTATACATCTATTTCTTCAAAATGTATGCCATTGCATTATATACACGATCAGTTTCATCATTCAAAATTCGAGCCGCTATGGTAATGATTATTTTCTCTCGCTCCTCCTTAGTTAATTTACAAGCTGGATTTAATGGATTTTCATCAACACTAGAAGCTGAAACAAAAGTGACCTTCATATTGCTCCAGTCTACAGCTCCATTTTGACGTTTTTTCTTTTGTGAAGCCATTTACCCTACCCTTTTCCCTATTCATCAGACCCGATTAACCCCTTTTCAGCATTTTCTACTCTGACAGATTGTATTTTTTCTCGCTCATCCTCTAAATAATATTTCTCAAACAACTGCCAACCACTCATCTTTACTTTTTTAATTTTCTTCTCATAAGGCTTATTTTGAATATTTTCAAATTGTCCGAAATTTACACACTTCTGTGTATTATCACCACGATAAATAAAATAACCCTGTCCATATTTATGTAGACTTTTAACTTTATCCGGTGAAAAATAAAACTCTTGAACAGTTTTATTTGAACTTTCTCCTGAATGCATTTGATTTCCCCATAATCCTGCTGTCATACGATAAGTCTTTTCTTCTTTAGTATAGGTTCCCATGTTTTTGGATACTAACTCTGCTAACTCTGGATCAGTCTGCTTAAGATAAATCTTATTAAGTGTATTCTCATCAATCAGCTTCATAAATGTTGGAGAAATATTCTGTAAATCGCCCAAACTTTGATGAGCAATAGTCACCATCATCTTGCTACTTCTAGCTTTATTTAATACTTCCACAAAAGTTTTCTCCGCAAAAGATCCATACTCATCAATCAATACACTAACCATGCCCTCATTCTTCAATTGCCCCGTTTGGAGCATTGAAGAAATATAACGTAAATTTGACTGAACCATTCGAGCTATACTAATCGCCTGCAATGGATAAGCGTTTGTTGGCAACTGAAAATATACAATCTTTCGATTACGGATCACATCCGATAAAACAATGTCGCTATCGTCATCATTAAGCAAGGAATCATCAAAACTCGTTAAAAAATTATTAAAGCCAGCGATTACATGACGCCATCCTCTATATTGATCCTTTAAATCGGAGATAACCTGATTAAAAAGCTTTAGATGCAAATATCCTAATTTATTTTCTATATTAATCTGTTTGTTAATTGTTTGACGACAATATTCATTGTTTAAATAACAATACACATCCATTGTGCTAAATAACTTACCCAACGAATAAAGAATAAAAAATGCGTGTGTAAAAATCGTCTTTGACATTTCCCGAAAGAATGTGTTTTGATCGTCATAGTTGCTAAAAAATGAATCAATTACAATTTGAGGATCATAATCCCCAACATACAGTGGATTATAAGAACAGGAATATCTCTTATGGGATAAAGAAAACAATAAAAAATCTTCACTCCGTCCTACTGACTCCAAGATACTGTTTATCGTATTAATAGCTGACATTTCACCCTTAGCATCAATAATAATGATCGGACGATTCTTTTTGGCATCTTGATAAATTAGAGGATAGAAAATACTTGTACTTTTTCCTGTTCCTGTCATACCAAGAACCTGTAAATGTTGAGTTCGTTGCGAATCTGATAATGATACAACCTCACGATTTTTCTTCTCTGCATTTAATCCGATGAATGTCAAAGCGTTCTTTGGCTCATCTTTCACAAATTTACTTAATACATGAGCAATATCAAATGAAATAAACGGAAATGATACCTTTTTATCTTTAGATGTGATCTTTATTCCCGCTCTATACATATTGATTCTATTTATTAACTTTTCTAATCCATGCCTGAGAAGATAATACACTCCACATAAAAATACACTCCCAACACCAAAAGAAAACATCATGAAAGGATTCTGCCAGACATACAAAACATACTCCTGATACCGCAGATAAATAATCCCAATAATCAACAAACCTATTAACACCCCTTCTCTCATCTAAAAGCCTTTTGTGTAAGATTAAAAGATTCGTCAATATAAAGAATCACATCTGTTCCGGCAGGCACGATACCATAACCTTTAGATTCATTTATCTCTATTTCCATCCGTTTTGCTTCTTCACTCAAACTTTTAGCTGAACCTTCCAAAATAGCATTACGTGAATTGACATCTAATTGATTAATTCCTGTCAAAGCATTGGTTGACTTTTCCTGTAACCCTAACAAGGTTCCGCTTAAAAAATGCATGATTTTAGAAAATATCTTTTCTTTATTCTTCTCAGTTATAATTTGAGCTTTAAATCCTCCTGACCCATCAAAGTTTAAACCCCTTCCTTTAAGATTTACTTCATAACCATCCTCAAATAACACGGTACGAAAGGCTACAAGAACTCGATCCCTTTCCCGACCGGCTCTAGCTTCTCCAAATATTCTGGTATCTTGGGGAAATAACAGTCGTCCATTAAAATAAAAATCTTTCTTAACCTGAACAATAACCGGAGAGCTAAAATTATTTGTAATGATGTTATGCACAAGCAAACATTGGATCATACTACCTAAAGGCACTTTTACCTCTCGTTCTTTGATTTGTGATTCTCGTGTATTGTCATAAACAACAGAATTAACTTCATCTTTTTTCTTAAAAAGATGCCTTTTGGATACTTTTTCCTTTGACGCCCCTTTTTCTAAAGAATTAGAAAACAATAATGGTTTAATCAAATCCTCTTGTTTTGTGTTGGATTTATAATCTGATCCTATGCTTCTCACATCTCTGTTGTTTATAACCGGATCAGACGCAACCTTCTCTGAATCCTTATCTCCTTCATTGCCTGATAAGAAATATGAGCCAAAAACAAGAAGAACTAAGACAAAAATAAATACTAAAGTTGGTTTTCGTTGCCCTGTATGATCCTTTTTGAATAGATAATCAACTATTTTCATAACCTTCCCCCTTACCCCAAATTTTATTTAGTTTGATCGGTTTGTTTGTCTCTTAACCGCTTATATTCATCAATCCAAACACGGTAATCAACTTTATCTTTGTCCCCAATAATCACTTCATAGTTCAAATTTAAAGAAGCTGTATCAACAATCAAATTCGTTTCTCCTTCAGTTGACAACGTATTAACTATTACACTTCTTTTATCAGAAGATACCTCCACCTTTAGAAGGTCAGTATCACCTACTAACACAAGTTCAACATCATCCGGCAATTCAATTTTTGTTACAAATCCCGGACTAACAAAAACCCGTAACACATCGTCCTCTGCTGGATACTCATAAACAATCTTTCCTTTCTCCAAATATCGAGTTCCAATAAAAGCGAGAGCTGGTATGCTCCACGCCAAAAAGAAAACAATAAGTATTAATCTCATAATTCATCCTCCTTTTGCCGTTCTGTAATGCTAATTACTTTTAACCCATATGGATTATCTGATGAAGGTTTTACCCTCAAGACTTCAAATATATAGGCTCTATCTTCCGTTTTATAACGTCCTTTCTTATCGATAATTGACATTACTCCGGATACATCAATTGTGTAAGGGTTACTCCGCTTACTGATTTTAATATCCTGCAAATTAAATTGAAAAAATACTCCTGATGTAATCGCCGCTTTATTCTTTTCATAAGACTTTAAAATTGCCTTTTTCGGTTCAGCATTCAAATAATGTTTAATACCTTCAATTTGATTCGGCAAAGAATCAGGACCAAAACTCAAATATTCACTGGAAATCCACCGGACAAAATTATTAAGCACAGTCTCCGTGACTTCATAATTACTAAAATCAAGCATTTCAATTCTTCCTGTAGAGTTTTCTCCAAGAAGAATCACAGGTTTACGGGTAAATTTAATCAACACAACCACCTGTAACACATTAATAATTAATAGACACGCTACCACACGTGATAAAATCCGGACGGCTTTCTCTAAGATAATCCGGTTAAACACCAATTCGCTCATCTTATTTCTCCTTCCCCTTAAACATTTTCTTTAGTGATTTAAATATTTTTCTTTCGTTCTGGGATGGCTTAAAACCAACCTCTTTTGCTAATCCTTTAAAGCCTCCAGATAAAGAAGATGGAATAATCGTGCCATATTCCTTATTAACCACAGCCCCCATCGTAGAATCAACCCCTCCCGCAAGAGCTCCAGTTGCTGTACGAGCGCCTCGTTTTACGTGTTCGCCAACTTTATTCACTGCCCCTAAAGTAGCCCATGATGCAGCCGCTCCAATTCCGGCACCTGAAATTAAACTCGAAACAATCATGGGAGAAAATATCAAAACAAAGCAAACCGCAAAATTAAGCATGACAAACTTTTCAACCCCATCTAAAGAAAGATCAATACTGCCACTCATAGTCACAGCAAGAGATAAAACGATATGCCAGAGAATCGGCCACGATAAAACAGCAACGTAAGACCTAAACCATCCTTCAATAATCTTAATAGTTGATTTAAATACAATGAATGGAATAAGAAGTGGCCCAATTTTATAAATGATCCCTGTGATCGTATATCGAATAGCCTGCATAACATTAGACACAATGGAATAAAAAATAAATGACACATTAATTGTTAAGTTATGCAAAGTCTTCTTACCAAAGACCGCCAAAGAGAATCCTTTCGGCTGATTTTCTTCGTATAATTTCTGCATATTTTCACTTATCACCATGTATTGCTCTGCACCCGTTGTTGATGGATTTACCGTAGAATCAACCGCAACAATAATGTCTTTCACCGAATCCATTACCAAAGAATAGTTCTGCAATAAAACAAAACCCAACACCAGTCTAAACAATAAACCTGACCAATTTGCATTCTTACTGGTGAATATCCCTAAATACATAAAGAAACATGCCAACACAAAAAAAGCTCCTAATAACGTACGTCCAATAATCAAAGTTCCTGTTAAATCACCACGAATTGCGTCTAAAATAAAATCCATTTTCCCCTCCTTACATCGGATACTCACGGCTAGCCGAATTCATAAAACGTCTAACACCTTCATTTTCCTTTTGTTGTTCAACTACGAGTTCTTTACGTTCTAAATTACGATTGGAATTTTCAATACTTTGTTGTTTAACCGACTGTGAGAGTAAATACATAATATGATTCTCCATTTGCATCAAATGCCCTAGCTCCTCAGCAACTTGTTTCATCGCACCTTTTTCATTAACTGTCTTTGCGTGATTAATAAACCGTTGTGAGTATTCAGAGTTTTTCGTATAAATATCTTGATAACTATCTGCTACCTTATAACTCGCAACATTAATATCATCAGAAATCCCGATATAGTTATAATCATCTGTACTGGTATCCACCCATGAGGTTAAATTTCCGAATATATCCTTCCATTGATCTGATAGATCGCTTGTATCACTGATATAAACATCCAAATCACTCAACAAATCCGTTGTTTCCACAATGACATTACGAAAATCACTTAGAAAATCAACTTCTCCAATACCACGGCTGGCTTCAATAGCTAATTCCAGTTGTTGTTTCATTAAAGTTACTTCTTGAATAGCCTGTTTTAATCGTTGTATATGTTCTGCTGTTTGTTTTGCTGTTTGAGCTAACACCGCTGCCGTTGTTGATTGTGACCAAGCAGGTTGACTCATAAAACATAAACACAGTAAAATAAATAAAGTCCTTTTCATTACATCCTCCTAACTATTGATTGTTTGTATTTATAGATTTCGTTCCTGAACATTTTCCTGTCTTCTGATCCCATGCAACCTTCGCATAGTCTGACTGCCCCTGCTTATATCCCGCTTCAAAACCCTTTTCATATTCTGATTTTTTCTTATCTCTTCCCAAATACATACCTGCAAAGGTTCCCCCTAGTCCCCCAATAGCGGCACCCTTAACACCATCCCCATATTGATGACCAACGACACCGCCAACAGTTGCTCCGCTTAATGCGCCAACAGTAGCCGATTTCTCAACCGTTGTACAACCACCGAATATACTTATTGCTAAGACCATTGTTACTATTAATTGAGTCCGCATAACTTCCTCCTTTACTTTTCCTTAAATCCGTTTGGATATTCCTTAGCACAAAGTTCAATGACCCCATACATATCCAAACTAGGATTCTCTTTTTCTTTTTTGTTGTAATAATCAACATCCTTCGCATCAGTTGTTGCTACCCAATATTCAATAGGCGTTGGATAAATAACCATTTTTCCACTTACTGAGCTAAGCCCCTTAGATTGTGAAAAGAATATTTCTGCCCCTTCTCCTTTCTTTATTTGAAGTGATTCAATCTGCCTCTGTTCACATTCGTTCAAATGAAAATAATCCACAATTCCCTGAATTGCCGGAACTGAATTCTGACGAAGAATTAAACGAGTATTAGAATTTCCTAAAATTCCCCCCTCAAGTCCACTCCCCATAAAGTCGCTAAGGGACTGGGTAACCGATATCGCACTAGCTCCATATTTACGAAATGTTCGATAACATTCGGCAATAAACGCCGCAGATTCAGGAGAACTTAATAACTTCCAACATTCATCAAAGACAACAATCTTTCGTCGTTGTGGATCATTTACAACTTTGTTCCATACATAATTAGTGATAATAGTCAGCATGACAGTTTGTAGTCCTGCAAATTTTTCCATCCCCTTTAAATCAAAACAAATCACATCTTTATCTAGAGAAATCGTTGAAACACCATCTGTATATGCTCCATATTGACCCCCTTTAAACCAATTGCCTAAAAGCCCAATAACCGAGTCACAATATTTTTGATATTGTTTATTTGATTTGGCCATTGCTTTAAGAACACCTTTAAAATCATCTAATATCGGACGATCAACATGGTCATACATAAATCGAATACTCCGGAAAACATAGTCTTCGATAATTTGATCAGACTCATTAAATCGCTTCAGACCTCCCATCATTTGAATAATAGATTTTGTTTTAACCATAATGATTTCATTCTGCTCTTCTTCTGAAAATGCACGTAACGGCTTATTACCAGACAATTCAAAAACATTAAGTGTAAATTTCTTTGTCAGCCCAAGATCAATATATTCCCCCCCTTTTAACAAGACCTGCCGTTTATATGACCCACCGATATCAATAAAAATCTCGATAGGTTTATTTTTGCTGTATTGGTTGATAAGCTGATTAATAGTAAAACTCTTGCCGCTTCCAGCCGCACCAACAACAACAATGTTAAATGCAGACACATCGTTTGAGAATGGATCATAAGACGCTAATCCTTGTGTAGTATTGAAAAATAAGCACTCAGCATTACCACTTCCTTTAAACTCAGTAAAAAAAGGTAAAAAGTCAGCTAGGTGCAAAGTTTTCATTAAAAGAAAACGACTTGATTCTTTTGTCCATGCGGGTAGCGTGCTTAAAAAAGCAGGTGTAACACCACCCCAAGTTTCATCATGCATTTCTGCCCCGTTTAAGGCTGAAAACGTATTGATAACATCACGAGAGCGTTGTTTAACCTGCTCAATCGTATCCCCATAGACATGGACGGTTAATTGACAGCGGAACAATTTTTGATTAGTTTGCTGCAACTCTTCAAGCAAGGCTTCATATTGCATGACCTTGCCCTCAGCTTCTTTGTTGGGCAACCCCATAAACTGAAGCAAATTGCCATATTCACGCCTTCTAAGCGTTTCAATAGTCTGTTTTCCCCATTCCTTGGAAGGTGTATCAACATTTAAAACGACCTGAAACTCTTTGAATGACAAGTTTCTTAACTGAAATAGCATGGCTGGAAATGTCACTTCCGGTAGTACTTTCAAAGTGACATATTTATGATACAAACCACCAAACTGAATGTATTCTCCCTTTTCCGAATCAATGACTAAATCTGAACAACACACCTGACGCACAAAACTTTCATTTTTCTTAATCTTAGGACAAGGAATTTGCTGTTGTATACGATCAGGATTTAAATGAGCGTAGATAAATTCCATAACTGTTTGATTATCCAGTTTAAAGATACTTAAGTCTGTACTTCTGAAACCGGATTCAATATCATCAAGTACTCTTTTAAATTCAGATTTAAGAACACGAACATCCACTTCCTTTTTTGAGTCTTTACTTGATTTAAACATCCCTACAACAGAAGATTTGTTCTTTGATAAAGTTGGACAATTGATCAAAAAATGGCATCGAAAACGACGAAGTTTTCGTGAATAAATAACTTCTTCAAACTGCTTTACCCTCTCTTGATGCATTCCTTTAATAAGGGCATTGTCCGATTGGATATTTTTATGTACACCAAGCTC
>JAGQKQ010000149.1:2112-4906 GCA_020430005.1 Candidatus Omnitrophota bacterium | reverse complement strand
CATTCGATCCACGTTATGCAAGAGATATTAACGTGAATGGTGTTGTCGAAACAATTCCGGCCCTTGTGGAGTTCGCCCATGAAGACGTTCCGGAAGGTGCTATTCAAGCCACGCGAAACCTTGAGACCGGAAAAGTTACTTATCATATCGCTCCGCTTAGTGGTGGTGCTGAGAAAAAACATATACAAGAAGCGCAAAAAGAATTTAAGGCGTCATCGACAGTTGAGACAACACCGATAACAACTACAACAGATGTGTCTCTTCCAGAGTTTAATGTTGAAGGTTTTGTGAAAGACGGGGCCGATTACATTAGTCAACGCATTGTGTTCCATAAAGGGTACCAACAATACTCTGAAGACGATACAGGGGCCGACATTGAGCGTTTTGATTTCAGTGCCGGTATTCGTTTTAAAGAAGATGATCTTGCGGTTCAAATGTATGACATTCCTTTAGTTGATCATCGTGCCAAAGGTTATTTAGGTGTATCAGAGGTCACGGTTGGATTAACAACATTTAACAACAGTATCCTTCCTCATGGTGATATTGTTCTACAACCAGTGTTATCAATTGCGGCCAAAGAGAAGCTTGATTTTATCGCGACCGAAGGTGATCTTAAAGGAATGAATATCGGTATTCCCACAGACAATCCTATGGCAGCGATTGAAAAGCATCTTCCTGAGAATAAATTCCATGCGGTTACAGAGATTCAGAATCCGTCTACAGCCAATCTAAACCCGGTTGTCGATATTCTAACAGGAACGAATGAACAAATATTCATGCCAAGAACCTTGGCAGCTTACGATTACGCCATTAACCTTCTTGAGGCCCCGGTTGTTGGATACGGTGAAAACGAAGCGCCAAGAATTATTACACTAAAAGATCTTCAGGATAAGTTGGAAGGCATTGGCGGTTATGTCCGTACTGAGGGTAAAAAAGGTGCAGAAGAACGCTTCATTGAACACGACACCGGAAAGACAGAGGTTATTGAACTTAGCCCGGCCGGTTATGATTTTATAGAAGGATTTACACGGGATAAGTACTTGGTTATCAAGACAAGCGGACGTCAATATTTTGTAACGCTAGAATATATCGGTGCCAATGATCTTAAAGATGTGAAAGACAATAGAGTATCCCGATATAACGCCGAAGGCGATATTGTTGAGACGATTTATCTCAATAAAGATCGTTCTAAGATGGAAGTGGAATCGGGCAACGGTATCTATCGATTTGCAGATTTTGTGAAGGGGTTAAGAAATAGAATTGCAAAACTTACAAAAGCCGAAGATGTATTTAACGGAGAAGAAGTTATTGTTGTAAAACGTGAAGACATAGATTCTTCAGGAAATACTTATAAAACAAGTGTTGAGGCCTTCCGTAAAGTTAATGGTAGGGTTGTATGGAGCCAAGATGCAGGACACACAACCTACTTCTCTTATAGAGAAGATGGCAAATTGTTGTTTACCAATACAGTGCTGCGGAACTTCCAGGAAAACGTCGCGCATAAGATTGTCTACTATGTTACGCCTGATCAAGATTACATATCGGAAATAATTGGTACAAAAGACGCCCAGTTATCATTGCCGGAAGATAATATGAGATTGGGTGATTATGACTATATAACATTCACTGCTTATACAGAACAGGGTAGAGCGGCATTTGACAATATTGAGCTTCATGTAACAGATCAGGTTGGAAAAACCGCCATCGTTAAATCACGCATTGCGGATAAGAAAACGTATTTTGCTAATATTGGAAATGTTCAACAGACAAAAATCATTCCATTTTCATATCCATCGATTCATCATGATATTCAATATCCTGCTTCAAATAATGTAGAAAGAAACATTCGCGTTGTTGCCGACTTTGAAAGTATCACCCCGCAAGAAAACATTTTCGTTGCCTCGGTGCAATGGATTAAAGATTTGGGATTAGACACAAGCAATATTAAGGATATTCGCGTTTTCTATACGGGTCGTAAAGAGGCCGAAATTAAAATATCAGGTTTAACTTTATTAGGCGGTAAGAGTGAAAAACTGAAACAACGGGATGTGTCTGAACTCATTCCAGAAATTACAGCCCTTATTACAGATGCAGCGATTGATGTTAATTCTAATGGTACGGTAACTTTCGCAAAAGGATGGAACGTTAAGAGAGGCGTTGTTACGGATAGTTACAGCATTCGTCTAGATGGTCAGTTATTATCCAAGAAATCTTTACGAGAAGGTAAGACGCCGATTACAACGATTTATGAATTTGATGCATCAAATAAATCTTCGTCACCTGCTGTAAATCTTTATTCAGGGTATCCACGCTATACCACAGCGGAAGTTGTTAAGAATTACAAGAATGGGACAAACCGATCTTATTATCAACCAAGTAATTTTGCCCTGCCTTGGATGGAGGCTTATCATCTTAATAAGGTCGATAACGTGTATACAACTATCTATGGCGGACAGGTTGTTATTCCGGCGCGCTATGGTGATGATAATCTCGCCAAGGTTAGAAAACTAACAGGTAATAATGTGTATATGGTTTTCGCACGGAACATATTAGGTATTTCTGATCCAAATTATCAATATAATGAAAAAGATGCCCATGTTGCGGAGATAATGCAAAAGGCCAAATGGCAACGGGCCTACCTTCAGGAACAGGAATACCCTGTTGCTAAATTACAGCATACATTTGAATGGAATGAATTATTAACGGAAGCCCGTAAACCTCAAGAAATCCGGGCTGAACGCTTTATCGAAAGTATAGAGAATATTAGAAATGCTAATACGGGACTTATTCCAAC
>JAGQKQ010000149.1:0-2102 GCA_020430005.1 Candidatus Omnitrophota bacterium | reverse complement strand
AGCCCGGGCACATATCACCAGGATTACGTTGATACAACGGAGACGGGAGAAATCTTGGCTGCGCTTATTATCGCCGGTGACACCAGAATAGCCGAGGAACTTCTGCTGGGCAGCGCCAATAGGCCAGTTAATTTTAGTTTTTATGCGATATCTTCGGGTGGAACGCAGCCAATAGGCTCTTCTTTGGCTATTAATAGCGGAACACCTTACCGAAAGGGAGGAGAGTTTAGAAATGGGTATCCAACAGACTTTACGGCCGACTCTCAAGCGTCTATCGCGAACGCGTCTTTGTTATTATGGAAGGCTACAGGAAATGAACTAGCTAAAGAACTAAGTGTTAATTTGGTCAAAATATTAATAAGAGATTTCTATCCAATATCGGAAAGAGATTCTTCCCAGTTTGTGGGGGCTTTTTCAGAGAAAGTCTTCGAGGAGAACTTAGGCGGCTTCAAAAGCCAGCCGGAAATCTATTCGGTGGAAACCAACTCTAAGATTTCTATGCTTCTCGATACGATGGAACAAGTTCTACAGGAGGAAAAAGATTTTAGGGCTGAATTGGCCGATAAAAAGGAAAATCTTAAAGAGTTCTTTGTTAATGAAGTTATGTTGCGGGTTGGAAAAGATTATATTGTTCCAAGTGGAATATTTGAGATTAAGGAAGGTGAAAATACAGATCTCGGAGAGATTATTCATACATCCACATCAGGGTGGCTGTCATTTATTGAAGCTGGTCAGGAAATGAAAATCATTGATGACAAAACGGCAAGCCGGCTTTTAGGGAACGTTATTGTTGGGCACGGTGTAAAAATTGATAAATTATATGGGTTAGATGTTAGTGTTGCACAACGTGAAAGTATGATTTTCCCGGCGGCCACGGCCCAAGCATTAAATGTAGCCAAACAAATAGGTCATGAAAAATATGAAATAGTTTTAGAAACGGCCTTAGCAGGATACCAAAGAACTCCTGAACAATTGTTGCCACAAGTTGTTGGAACGGATCCGGCATCTATCAACCCTGTTTTTGGTATTGATTCAGCGAAAGGCCAGGCCGTATACCCTCATGCCAAAGGTGATCGTTGGGGGGCATCCCCGGCAGCGGAAGCGCAGGCCTTCTTAGCCCAAGAAACAAAATCACCATACCGGGCGGCCTTAAGCCAAGAAAGAGTCGCCGAGCCTAAAGTAACCAAAGTTGTTCGTCCTAATTTATGGTTGGTATGGACGGTATTAGGGGCGGTTGTCTTCTTCCTGCTTCTCCCAATCTATAAATGGATTTATGGTCTTCTTACAAAAGGATTTTTACGTAAAAAGAATTTGGAGGTCATGGGTATTGATAAAAGAGCCTTGGCTGAGACAACTTCTTATATTAAAGATGTGTTAGGGGTAAAAAGTCTTGAGGGCGGCAGGGTTCATATTATATCTCGTGACGGAGATCTTGGTATACTTGCGGCAAATGGTTTTGTCGCGTTAGTAGCCTATTTAAGAAAGCAGAAGAAAAATGTTGATGAAAAAGACATTAGAGAGCTTATTACAACATGGGTGTCTTTCTTTGCTAATGAGTTTAAAGAGCAAAATAAATATTATGCTGAAACACATAAATCTTGGATTAAAGGATTATGGACAGATGTTCGACGAATTTTAGGTATTCGAGGCAAGACAGGATCAGATTTCTATACGAATCCACGATATCATGTGCAGACAATCATCAATGATTATATGTGGAATTTTGTTGATGAATTGCGAAGGAAAAAAATAAAGCCGGTTCAAATATTAGATTCTCTTAAAGGTAAAGGGTTTGAAGAAAAGTATCGACAGTTTACCTACGGAGAAACGGATGAAGTGCCTCATGTCGCCATTTCAACTTTTGCGCATACATGGCCAGTCGTAACACTCGCTTTTGTGGCGGGAATTATCCTTCGATCAGAGTTTACAAACCTTCCGTTACCGTTATATAACTTCTTTAATAATACTGTTATTAGTAATTTCTTACCGGCGCACTTACAGAAGTCGACAGGAAGTATTCATATCGTTAATGCCTTTGTTTCCCAGTGGAGCGCCTATCAAGAATTATTTATGGTGGGAGCAGGTTTCCTAGCGACATCGTT
>JAGQKQ010000148.1 GCA_020430005.1 Candidatus Omnitrophota bacterium | reverse complement strand
AACTGATTCCCAAGCGTTTCCAAAGTAAACATCTGGAATACCGAAAAGAATACAGCGGTGCACCGACCCCCAGAAAAATGGGGGCAGGGCGTGATCTCTTCGGATTGACAAAGGATGGTTCCGAACTTCCGGTGGAAATAGGTCTTATTCCTATCAGGGTACAGGGAGAGATGTTTGTATTAGCCAATATTATTGACATTTCAGAACGCAAAAAACAGGAGATGATTATTTTAAGCCAGACTGAAAATTTAAAAAGATCTAATCAGGAGCTTGAACAGTTTGCCTATGTTGCCTCGCATGATCTTCAGGAACCCATTCGTAAAATTATCGGTTTTACTCAATTGTTTTCCAGGAATTTTGAAGGGCGGATGGATGAAGAATCGGAAGAATATATGAATTTTATTATCGACGGGGCCAGACGTATGCAGGTTCTTATTCAGGACCTTTTGCAGTATTCCAGGGCGGGAAAAAAGGAATTGGAATTCGAAGAAACTGATTTAAACGTCGTTGTCGAAGACGCAATAAAAAATTTAAATACTGTTATTCAGGATGCGCAAGCCGAAATTCATTTTGATAAGCTGCCGGTTGTACAAGCGCACCGGGTATTTATCTTGCAGTTGTTTCAGAATTTAATCAACAATGCGATTAAGTACCGGAGCGAGGATAAGCCGTGTATTAATATTGCGGCCAAACCGAAAGGATCTTACTGGGAGTTTTCCGTTGAGGATAATGGTATCGGTATTCAACCGGAGTACGCCGAAAAAATATTCAAGATTTTTCAGCGGTTGCACGGAAGAGACGAGTATTCCGGAACGGGGATAGGGCTTACCATTTGCCGACGGATTGTGGACCGTCATGGCGGACGTATCTGGCTTGATATTGAGAATGATCATAAAGGATCAATCTTTAAATTTATTTTACCTATGAAATATAGTTAATAATTTTAAAAGAAAGGACTGCCTTATGCATGAACCTATCGAAGTTCTTCTTGTGGAAGATGACCCGGGAGACGTTAAGCTGACGGAGAAATCATTGCAAGAATCCAAACTGCTGGTTAATTTGAATCATATTCCCAACGGACAAAAAGCAATGGAATATTTAAGAGGCGAGGCTGATTATAAAGGTGCTGCACGTCCGGATCTTATTCTGTTGGACCTTAATATGCCGATTAAAGACGGCCGTCAAACATTAAAGGAAATTAAAGACGATCCAGCCCTTAGAACAATCCCCGTTGTTATTCTCACAACCTCTGCCGCAGATACAGATATTGTAAAATCATATACATTAGGGGCGAATTGTTATGTTACCAAGCCGGTTGACTTTGAACAATTTCAGAAAGTGATTCATGAAATTTCGGAGTTTTGGTTTACTGTCGTAAAGCTTCCCGGAGAAGCGGAGAGCTTTTCCCGAAAGGAGATTTGATCAAAATGAAAAATAAATCAAGATTTTTAATTGTTGATGATGACGACGGTGATTTAACATTAATGCGAAATGCTATTGAAACGGCAGGTTTCGATGCCGATGTTTATGTCGCTAAAAACGGTGAGCAGGGCGTGGAAATGGTTGACGATCTGAAGCCGGTTACTGTTATCGTTGATACCAATATGCCCGGAATTAATGGTTTTGAGACATGCAGCTTAATGAAATCCAGAGATAAAGTTAATATTCAGGTTATTATCTGTACCGGTGTGGTTGACGCGGTAGATGCCGGTAAAGCGAGGGCCTCCGGGGCTGACGGTTATTGTGTAAAAACATCAAACTATGAGGCATTGATTAATGAAATTAAAAGTATGTTCTAGGGATGAACAATGAAAATAAAACAACCGAGAATACTCGTTATTGAAGACAATAAGTGCGACCGGGATTTGTTGTTGCACATTTTAAACAGTCTGGAAACAGAATGTGTCGTTGAATGTGTCAATTCCGGACGTATAGGGGTGGAGCATCTAAGAAAAGAATCTTTCGATCTGGTTATTCTGGATCTTTCTATGCAGAAGTTCGATGGTTTTCAGGTCTTAAAAGATATCAGAGACGCGAAAGATAAGGCTTTTCCTGTTTTGTTGGTCTCGTCATTTACCAATAAAGAAGATAAAGTCCAGGGGTTGGAGCTGGGGGCGACGGACTGTATTAATAAACCTTATATTATTGAAGAGGTCCGGGCAAGAGTTCAAATTCAGTTGAAACTTCGACAAATCTTAAAAGATGTACAGTGGGCTTCCGAAAAAACCAATGCGGGTATCAAAATGCTTTATAAGGAATTGGACAAAAAAAATAAACAGTTGCAGGAGTTTGATCGGTTAAAAGATGAATTTTTGGGTAATGTTTCGCACGAATTACGGACACCTTTAACTATTATCCGGGAAAGTATCAGTCAAATTGTCGATGGGCTAATCGGAGATGTTCCCGAGAAACAAAAGCAATATCTTAGCCGGGCGTTGGCTAACATAGACCGATTAAAGAATATCATTGATAATTTATTGGACATTTCCAAGATTGAAAAGGGCCGGGTTGAACTTTATAAGGAAAAAGTTGATCTTGTCGCTCTAATTAAGGATATCTGTGCTGATTTTCAGACGAAGGCCGCCGCCCAAAATCTGGAACTGCGTTATGAATTGCCTGAAGATGAGGTGTACGTTCTTATTGATATGGAAAAGACGATACAGGTTTTTACCAACCTTATCGGTAATGCCCTGAAATTTACTAAAAAAGGAAATATAACTATTTCTTTAAAAGAATGGGAAGACTTTGTTCAATGTGAGGTTGCCGATACAGGAATGGGTATTGCCGCTGAACACCTACCACAACTGTTTAATAAATTTAAGCAGTTTTCACGAACACATTCTCCCGGCGAAAAGGGAACAGGATTGGGATTAACAATCGCGAAAAGTATTGTTGAGCTGCATGGGGGGAATATCCATGTGGAAAGCAGAGAAGGGAAGGGGACAACATTTATTTTTACTTTACCCAAATATTGTCAGAGGAGGCTTGTCCATGAAGAGAATATTGATTATCGACGATGATCCGGACATCGTTGAATTGGTAAAAACCCGGCTGCAGCAGAATAGTTATCACGTTATTTGTGCGGCCAACGGTAAAGAAGGTCTGAAGAAGGCCCGGAAGGAGACGCCTGATCTTATCTTGATGGATATTATGATGCCGCGTATGACAGGTGGCGATGCCGTCAAAATGCTGCAGGACTATGATACGACAAAAAATATTCCGGTTATATTTTTAACAGCTGTTGCCAGTCCTAAAAGCCCTACGGGAGAAGAGAATCAAGGAATCAATGTGGGTGGAGAGCACTTCCCGGCTTTAGGGAAGCCGTTTGACTCGGAAGATTTATTATCCGTTGTTCGAAGGCATCTTCCATCCTGATTTGAGGAGGGTATATGAATAAGAAAATACTCGTTGTTGATGATAACTCAGAGATTGTTGACCTGCTGAAGAACCGGCTTGAGTTTAATCATTTTGATGTGATTACAACTATGGAAGGGCCCGAAGTTTTACAAAAGGTTAAAGAAACGTCACCGGATCTTGTTTTAATGGACATTATGATGCCGCATATGGATGGCGATGAGGTGGCAAAAAACTTGAGAAAAGAGGGTTTAAAAGTCCCGGTTATTTTTGTGACAGCACACTTAACCACCGAACATGGTGATTTGGCCCGCAGAGGTATTCTTATCAATAACGAACGTTTTGGCGTCATTGGAAAACCAATCAACCCTAAAGAGCTTTTGGATAAAATTAACCAGGAACTCGGCGTCTGCTAATTCCGTTATAAGAATTTGACGAAAATTCATTCTGTTAACGGTATTGCTTCAAAATAGGATAATTCTCCCCAAACCTATCCTCAATAACCTATCATGTTTAAATAATTGACGCCCAAGTATACTCGCATATAATAATTATTAATACACAAGATAAGAGATCGGTACGTATGGGACAACAATATTCCGAAATATCGGAAAAATTAAAGCAGTTTATCGAAGAGCAAAAGATTTTTTTTGTAGGAACGGCTGCGGCCGATGGCCGGGTCAATGTATCTCCGAAGGGAATGGATTCCTTACGTGTTTTAGGCACTAACCGTGTGGTTTGGCTAAACGTAACCGGCAGCGGTAATGAAACATCAGCGCATGTTCAGGAAAATTCCCGCATGACCATCATGTTCGCCGCCTTTGATGGGAAACCCATGATTCTTCGACTTTATGGAACTGCGAAAGTTGTCCATCCGCGTGACACGGAATGGAAAGAACTTATTTCTTTATTTCCCGTTTTGCCCGGGGCCAGGCAGATTTTTGACCTGACAGTGGATCTTGTCCAGACATCCTGTGGTATGGCTGTTCCTTTTTTTAAGTATGTTGAGGGGCGGGAGCAATTAAACGATTGGGCCGCAAAACAAGGAGAAAACGGACTCCAAAAGTACTGGAAGGAAAAAAATCAGGTTAGTATCGACGGAAAGTCGACTTTTATTAAAGCGGATGATTAGGCTTTAGATATTATGAAGAATATTGAAATAAGATTGATTCCGAAAAATCGTTTGCCGGATATCTTTCCTTTGCTTCAAGAATGTGATTCTGGTATTACTAAAAAAACACTACAAGAACGTTTTGAACAGATGTGTGAAGCGAATTATCGTTGTGTTGGTATTTACGATAATAATAAATTAATCGGTATTAGCGGTTTATGGATTTTAGTGAAATATTACGTCGGGAAACATATTGAACCTGATAATGTTTATATTTTGCCGGAATATAGAATGGCAGGTATTGGCAGACGATTGATGACCTGGATTGAAGAGTATGCCAAAAAAGAGGGGTGCCGTGCGATTGAACTTAATTGTTATAAGGTAAATAAACAAGGCCAGGCTTTCTGGGAACAATTGGGCTACACGCCGCTGGGTATTCATTATAAGAAGATTATTAAATTTTTTTACA
>JAGQKQ010000147.1 GCA_020430005.1 Candidatus Omnitrophota bacterium | reverse complement strand
CGAAGCATATTGCTGTAAGGTCACGCGGTGTATCTGCGCGTGACCGTGGAAACTTATGTATTAAAAAAAGGGCGGTTCCAAAACGGGGCCGCCTTTTTTTATGGGTTGGCCTTTTCTTTTAAATCCGCTTCTATTAAAATAAGGAATATGAAAGTGAAAAATTGGAATTCCCTTTTTTTTATCAGCTGCGCCATCCTTTCCTTTTCTCTGGATAATGTCTATTCGCAAGAGACGATTGTAGAAGATCCCACGGGTATAGAAGAATGGGTTTTGGTTTGGTCGGATGAGTTTGATGGTAAAGAAGTTGATACAACAAAATGGCGTATCGAAGATGCCGCTTTAATTAAGAATAACGAATTGCAGTACTATACTCCCGAAGATGTGTATTTGGAAAACGGAAATCTTGTTTTAAGAAGCCGTAAAAAAAGTATGGGTGGGCGTGATTATACGTCGGGCTTAGTGGAAACAAAAGGGCTTTATACCCAGACTTATGGGTTTTTTGAAATTCGTGCGAAGCTTCCCAAAGGAAAAGGAATATGGCCGGCCCATTGGATGATGAATGCGGTAGGAACATGGCCTCCGGAAATTGACATTATGGAGCTTATTGGTCATGAGCCCAACAAAGTCCATATGACCAATCATTGGGGTCTACATCCTGATAATCGGATGGAAGGATCGCATTTTACCGGTCCGGATTTTTCTGAAGATTTTCATACTTTCGGTCTTCAATGGGAAAAAGGGTTATTGCGCTGGTTTGTCGATGGAGAAGAACGCTATTCCACAACAGAAAATGTTCACGATGTTCCTTTTTATCTGATTCTGAATACTGCGGTCGGGGGAAATTGGCCGGGAAAGCCGAATGCCACAACGGAGTTTCCCCAATATCATTACATTGACTACGTGCGGGTTTTTAAAAAGAACATTCCCGAAAAACCCTTTATTATCGCATCGGCCGATAATGGCAAAGTTTATTTTGATCCCGATAAAGAACGTTATGATAAAGGTGATGATGTCACGATAACAGCTGTTCCTGATATTGGATATATTTTTGATTCCTGGGCGGGAAACATGGAAGGTTTTGATAATCCGCTTACAATCAAAATGAATAAGAATTTAATTCTTAAAGCCTTATTTGAAAAAGACCCGGATGGCCCTGTATTAATTTCTCAGGGGAAAAAAGTTGTTGCTTCTTCTCTGGAAAGTCCAGAGCTTCAGGCTTCGAATGTTGTTGATGGAAATTTAGGAACGCGCTGGTCTTCAAAGTTTTCGGATCCGCAGTGGATTTATATTGATCTTGAAGAAGAATATACAATTGAAGCGGTTAAACTTTACTGGGAGGCGGCGCATGGCCGGCGCTATGAGATACAGGTTTCGAATGACGCGATAGACTGGACAACGGTTGAAACGTTTAATGATAACGTAGGGCAGATTAAAGATATCTGGCTGGAGAACGCGGCAGGGCGGTATATCCGGTTGATGGGATCGGAAAGAGCAACCCAATGGGGCTATTCACTTTTTGAAATTGAGGTTTTCGGAAAGTAGAGTGTTTTTTATTTACACTTCACTAAAATAAATAATATGAAATCCAATACCCGCAATTTTCTTATCTTTATTGCTTTTTTGGTGGTGTGCTTTATGATTGGCAGGGCTTTTCATCTGGATGTGGAAAGCTTTAAGGACACACTGCCGACTTACAGCTGGCCCATTGCGGCGGTAATTTTTGTGGCAGCCTATGTGGTTGTAACATTCTTTGTGTGGTTAGTGGCGAAAGATGTTTTTCGTATTAGCGGCGCGTTTGTTTTCGGGGCTTATGGCAGTACGTTTTTGATTTGGATTGCCGAATGTATAAATGCGGTTGTCTTATTTCTTTTCAGCCGGCGGATGGGACGGGCGTACATTGAAGAAAAGTTTCATTTAAAGAACAAGAACATGGACCGGTTTAAAAATACCGGCGGGTGGGGAACATTTGCGTTGCGATTGAATCCGCTTGTTCCGTTTCGGTTTATGGATTTGAGTTATGGATTAACCCGGTTACCATTATACCGGTATATGGTCGTTGTTGTTATCGCAACGCTGCCGCGCGTTTTTTTGGTGCAATATATTCTGGTCCGTCTGGGAAAGGTGCCGTTTGCCGATTTGAACGCGGTGATTGAATATTTAAGCGGGGATATGTTTATTGTCGTTTTTATTCTGACCTATTTTACCACACTGCTCATTGTGACGGTTGTGGCCTGCATTATGAAAATTGTCCGGACTCTTGTCCATCCGAAACCAACAGAGACTTAATCTTTTTTGATCAGTTGATAGGCGGGAAAATGATGGTCGGGATACGCGGTGTCAATTTCCTGAATAATATTTTCGATGGCCTCATTGACCGGGACTTGCGGCGGGTGCGCGCTTTGTGTGAATTGAAACTTGATACGATGCACAAGCTGCAGCCGGAAGAATTCATTCCAGGTGACCGGTTCAAAGCTTAACTTTGCCGCGGTTGTATTATCAATCAAATCCAAATCGCCGGACGTTATGACAACAAGCCGTTGAACATAATCATCGTGAACGACGGATTGAACAGTATATTTTTTATAATCTTCCAGGGTTCCGATGTAGTCGCCGCGAAGGCCGCGTTTAATATCGGCGAAGACGATATGAAAGAATTCCGGGGGAACATCGGTACGGACATAGCTTTCGACCAATTCTTTGTGGGTGCGCTGTTTTTTAGGGTCGGGAAACTTAACATCACCGGGAACAGTATCAATGTTAAAATAAATCCGGTAAATGCCTTCTAAAATATTCCGGTACGCGTCATTATATTCTTCCGGTGTAAAGCTGCTGTAACCAAAATCTTCAGGAAGCCTTTTTTCTTTCACAATAGTGTACTGCACCATTAATGTATCATTTTCAAATTCAGCTTCTAATCGTCGAATATCATAGGCCTCTTGTTCTTTGATGTCTTTTTTATCTTTTTTTGGAATGGCTTTATAGTCAAAGAATGCTGTCTGTAAAGGGACATAAATCCATAACGTGTTGCCGGTTTGTTTAACGACAACATCAAGATGATATTCTTCTTTGCAAATTTCGATGAATTTTTTGTGGGCTTCAGTAAGTGTTGGAATTTTTGGTTGAGGTGAGCACGACGGAAGAGTGAGAGTAAAACATAAAATGGCTGTGAACAACACCAAACGTTTCATTTAAATCTCCAGCGGAGGGCGGGTAACCGGCTTTAAATTAAACTTATCGAAAATGGCTACAATTTCGTCGTATTCCAGTTCTTCTTTCTTCAATAATTCTTCGGCGAAATAATCGAGAAGATCACGTTTTTGCGACAGAATTTGAGTGACTTCATCAATGCAGTCTTTGAGAATTTTTTGAATATCATGATCAATAACCTCTTTTGTCTTTTCGGAGGGATTAAATGAGTTTTGGTGGATGTTACCATAAGTAAAATCTCCAACAAGCCCAGAATGTCCCATTCCGTAACTTTGTACCATACGTGAGGCAACGTGGATCGCGTTAAAGAAATCGGAACCCGGCCCTCCGCCGACGCCCTGGCTGGTGGTGCCGAATTTAACTTTCTCAGCGGCATAGGCCGCCACCATCACCTTAATATCCGCCATCAACTCTTCCTTGGTAGGGCAATACAATTCTTCAATTGGTCGACGGGCCACCATCCCTAAAGAGCCTTTGCGTGGAATAATCGTGGCCTTGATAACATCATCCGTTGGATGAAGAAGATAGCCGATAATCGCGTGACCGGCTTCGTGATACGCGGTCCAGCGTTTTTCTTTTTCCGTCATCGTAATATTAGATTTCATCCCGAAGACGACACGGTCATAGGCGGCAGATAAATCTTTCATATTTAAAGTGTCACGGCTGTCTCTTGCGGCAATGAGACCGGCTTCGCGTGTCATGCTTTCAATTTCTGAAGGAGAGAAAGAAAGTGTCTTTCGCGCTAAAATGGAGGCGTTAACATCGGAAGCGTGTTTGATTTTCTTTAAGTAAAATTTAAAAATTAACTCACGTTCTTTTAGATTAGGACGGTTAACGTGAATTTTGCGGTCGAACCGCCCAGCCCGTAACAAAGCACTATCAAGATTGCTTTCTGTCACATTGGTTGCCGCGAAAATGACAATATTATTTTCTGTCTTTCTTAGGCCGTCCATTTCGGTAAGGAATTGGTTAATCGTTGCATTGGAATCTTGCAGGACCGCCGCATTGATGCCGCCCCATTGACGGGGGGAAGCGAAGGAATCGATTTCATCAATAAATATCAGGCAACCGCCTTCGACCTCTGCAAGAGCACGGGCTTGTTTGAATAATCCTTTAACCTTTGAAATGCCGTGACCAACGATTGAACTTTTAAATTCACTTCCCGACATAGCTAAAAGAGGGAGACCGCATTCCGTGGCGATAGCTTTGGCTAAATAGGTTTTTCCGCATCCCGGAGGCCCCATCATTAAAACCCCTTTGATAATTTTTCCCCCGATGGCTTTTACTAAATGGCGGTCCTTGAGCAGTTTGACCATTTCCCAGGCTTCTTTTTTAGCATCTTCCATGCCGATGACCTCATCCCATTTCACGTGGACCTTGGCCCGTTCATGCTTTCCTTTTCCAAATCCACCACCCAATAAAAAGTAATATTGCATCCATAACATGATAGGGACGCTGACCAGATGAACAATAACAAACATTGGCAGGAGGAGGGACATTTGGGCGGCGATCATGCGTTGTGAAAAAGGTTCGGACGCAAAGAACTGCTGAAAGCAGTATTTAACGAAAAAGATGGAGGCGATAACGGTTGCAATAAGAAATAAGACGCCGAGGATGTTCAACCAGTAAACGCGGATAAAGGAATAGAACTTTTTAAACATAAGATTACCGTAGATTAATATATTATACTTGTATTATTTCAAGTATAACATAAACTTATAAATTTCAATAGAATAGAAGACTTTTCATGACAAGTTCAACGTGAACGAATAAGGTGCAGG
>JAGQKQ010000146.1 GCA_020430005.1 Candidatus Omnitrophota bacterium | reverse complement strand
TGATAAAGACGAAGCCAAAGCGATTAATGAAAAGCTTAAGCCGCTTGTGGAAGCTATGTTTGTTGAAACGAATCCGATTCCGGTGAAAAAGGCGTGCGAACTTCTTGGATTGTGTTCCGGTGAACTACGGTTGCCTTTGTGTGATATGGAAGAATCGAATCTGACACGATTAAAAAATGCGATGGAAGCTTACGGATTATTAAAGACGGTTTAAATGTGCCGTTGATTGGTTATGTAGCTGGAATCGGTTGTCGAACAACGGCACGTAATACGTATAACGGTAAACGTTTCGAGTTACGTAACCGATAAACGTTTTCCGATTAATAATTTAAACGTTTGGAGTGACATTATGATTAAATTAGCTGTTAGCGGCTGTCATGGACGCATGGGGCAGGCCATCACAAAACTTGCCTTGCAAAAGAAAGATATTTTTGAAATCAAGGCATTGTTGGAACATAAAGACCATCCCAAGGTCAATGAACCGGTGGAAGGAATTCCGGTCCATACGGATAATAGTGTTCTGAAAGGCAGCGATGTCTTAATTGAATTTACATTGCCGGAAGGGACTTTGACCAATTTAAAAGCAGCGGTGGCTAATAATGTGCGCATGGTTATCGGAACAACAGGATTTACAGCCGAGCAAACGGAAGAAATCAAAGCGGCTTCGGCAAAAATTCCTATTGTTTTTGCCTCTAACATGTCCATCGGCGTTAATGTTCTGTTCAAGTTGATTGAAATTACATCCAAAAAGCTTGGCGCAAACGCGATCAATATTTCGGAAACACATCATATTCATAAAAAAGACCAGCCTTCCGGTACGGCGAAAACAATGGGTGAGGTTGCCGAACAATTTTCCGGGTTGAATGTCATGGATTCGATTGTCGCTCTTCGTCAGGGAGAGGTTGTCGGAGATCACGAAATCATTTTTGACAGTGATGAGGATATTTTAACCATTTCCCATCACGCGAAAGACCGTACTATGTTTGCCAAAGGCGCCTTAGAGGCCGCCAAATTTTTAATGGATAAAGAAAACGGCTTGTACAATATGCAGGACGTTCTTGGACTTGCTAATATATAAGCAATATGCTAACGCATATTGCTATAAGGTCACGCGATGCATCTGCGCGTGACCGCGGAAATCCATTATAAATTTTTATTACTGGATCCCTGCCTTCGCAGGGATGACATAAATATGGTTTCTTAAAACGTAGATCTTAGATCATAGAACTAAATAAGTAGAAAGGTTATCAGATGTCTTCTGTCGAATTCGCCGATCGTTTAAAAAAATTACCCCCGTATTTATTTGTTGAAATTGATAAGGCCAAGCGGGCGGCCATTGCCGAAGGGCGCGATGTTATCAATTTAGGAATAGGCGATCCGGATTATCCCACACCACCGCATATTATCGAAGCGATGAAAGAGGCGATCTCTGATCCAAACAATCACCATTATGCCTTGGATGCCGGCCTGCCGGAGTTGCGCCAGGAAATCGCGAAGTGGTTCAAAAATCGTTTTGCTGTCAGTTTAGATCCGGCGACAGAAATTTATCCTTTAATCGGTTCTAAAGAAGGAATTGCCCACTTGCCGCTAGGTGTCATTAATCCGGGAGATAAAGTTTTGTTGACCGATCCGGCTTATCCGGCTTATCGTCCGACAATCCAATTTGCCGGTGGAGAAATTATTAATGTGCCGATGGAAGCGGATAAAGGATTTTTACCTGATTTAGACGATGTTGCTAAAAAAGCGGATAAGGTTAAGATGATGGTGATCAACTATCCGAATAATCCCACTGCTGCGGTTGCCACGCGGGAATTTTATAAAGGATTAGTTAAGTTGGCCAAAGAAAAGGATTTTATTATCCTTTCCGACATGGCGTATTCCGAAGTGTATTATGACGGTCAAAAACCGTTAAGTATTTTCGAAATTGATGGCGCCAAAGATGTGGCGATTGAATTTCACTCTTTATCCAAAACATATTATATGACCGGATGGCGAATTGGCTGGGCCTGCGGTAACCCGACATTGGTTGCGGCGTTGGCCAAGGTGAAATCGAATTATGATTCCGGTATTTTTCAGGCTATTCAAGTGGCCGGTATTGCGGCTTTGAAAAGCGATCCTCAAATTACCGAAGATATGCGCGTGCTTTATCAAGACCGAAGAGATTGTTTAATCCAGGGATTAGCCGATATCGGATGGACGATTGAGCCGCCAAAGGCCGCGTTTTATGTTTGGGCGCCTTTACCAAAAGGTTTCAATGATTCGATGGCAACGGCTAAGGCTTTTCTTGATAAGGCGGATATTGTCGCGACACCCGGAGTTGGTTTTGGTCCGGGGGGTGAAGGGTATATCCGTATGGCGTTGACGGTAGAAAAAGACAGAATTCAGGAAGCGGTCGGGCGTCTGTCAAAAATTCTTTAATCATGTCAATAAGCTTTCTCGCGTTCGGTTCCAATCTTGGTAACAGGCGGAAAAACATTCGACAAGCCAGAGAAAGGCTTGAGCAAGAAGGCGTTATTATTCAAAAGATGTCCCGCCTGCGGGAAACCGATCCTGTAGGCGGTCCACCACAAAACAAGTATCTTAACGCTGTCGCCAAAGTTAAGACACATCTTTCTCCTCAGCAATTATTAAAACTTACCCAATCCATTGAAAAAGAACTGGGCCGTGTCAGAATGGTTAAGGATGGACCGCGGACTATTGATATTGATCTGCTTTTGTATGATAATATCTGTATTCAAACAAAAACACTGGAAATCCCGCATCCAAGAATGTTCGAACGGGATTTTGTGATGACGCCATTAAAGGAAGTTACTCCTGAATTATTGAAGAGTTTTGATATGAAGACACTCACCACTATCCGCCAAATCCGAACATATGTTACCGCCTGCCGTGCCAAAGGCAAAACGATTGGGTTTGTTCCGACCATGGGGGCCCTTCATGAAGGACATCTTTCCCTAATCCGTAAATGCCGTAAGGAATGTGATGTTGTTATTGTCAGTATTTTTGTTAATCCCCTTCAATTTGGACCGAAAGAAGATTTTAAGCAGTATCCCCGGCAGAAACGGCAGGATACCATGATGGCCATAAATGCCGGAGCGGACATTGTATTCTTTCCGTCAGATCAGGAAATATATCCGAAGGGAAGCGTTGTGACGGTTAATGTTGGCGATATGGGAGATCGTCTTTGCGGCAAATCCCGCCCGGGACATTTTGAAGGTGTAGCAACCGTTGTGGCCAAACTTTTTAATATCGTCGAGCCGCACGTGGCTTACTTCGGACAGAAGGATGCACAGCAGGTCATAATTATTAAAAAGTTTGTTGAAGATTTGAATTTTCCAGTTAGAATTAAATCATGTCCGACGGTAAGGGAAAAGGGCGGGTTAGCGTTAAGTTCCCGTAATCAGTACTTGACGGAAGATCAACACCGGCAAGCGGCCGTTTTATATCAATCGTTGAAAACGGCAAAGGCCAAGATTTCCGGCGGAACAAAAAATGCCAAGGTAATTATTCGTTTGATAAAAGATTGTGTTCGGCGAGGTACATCGGGAACGATTGAATATGTGGAATGCGTCGATTATCGTACGCTGGTTCCTGTTCAGAAAATAACAGGAACAGTTCTTATTGCTTTGGCGGTGAAATTTGGAAAAGCCCGACTGATTGATAATATCATTGTAAAGACCTGATGCCTGCGAAAAAACTCAAAATTGGTGTTGTCGGTTGTGGAGCGATCGGTTCACGCATTGCATACAGCGTGAAGAAAGAATTAAAAAACTGTTGCCAACTGACGGGTATTTATGATATTGATATAAGAAAGGTCGAGGAGCTTCAAAAGAAGCTAAAACTCAAAAACATCGCAAAAAGCTCACTGGAAGAGTTGATTCGAAATTGCGATTGTATGATTGAAGCGGTCAACGCGAAGAACACTAAAACGATTATTAAAAAGGCATTGATGTCTAAGAAAAGCGTTTTGGCAATGAGCGTCGGAAAACTTCTTAATGCAGCTGATCTTTTCCGACTGGCCCAGAAAAATCACACACACCTTCTGATTCCTTCAGGCGCGATCGCCGGTATTGATGCTATCAAAGCCGCCAGTCTGAAAACCGTAAAAAAACTCACTCTGACAACCAGGAAACCGCCGAGGGGATTAAAAGACAATCCTTATCTCGTTCAAAAAGGTTTTGATTTAGAGAATATCAAGAAAGAAACAGTTCTTTTTGACGGAAATGTCAATGAGGCTGTGAAATGTTTCCCCCAAAATATTAATGTCGCCGCTACTTTGGCCATGGCCAGCCACCTGAAAACTAAATTACGTATTCGTATTTTGACGTCTCCTAGATATAAAACAAACTCACATGAAATCGAAATGGCCGGGGATTTCGGCACGCTGATTACGCGTACCGAAAATGTTCCATGCCCGGATAATCCCAAGACAAGTTATTTGGCTGTTTTATCGGGGATCCAAACTTTGAAACAGTATTGTCTGGGGCTTTCAATCGGGACTTAAATATTCTAAGAAAGGAGGTAGCGGACATGGCGAAAAAAGTTGCTAAAGTAGGTATCAAGAAAGAAAAAGGATACCTGTATTTCGTTGATAAGAAAGGCGACGTTTCTTGTGCGAAGATGGCCCGTGGCAGCAAAAAAGGTGGATCACCTAAAAAAGTTGCTAAAGTAGGTATCAAAAAAGAATCAGGATACCTATATTTCATTGATAAAAACGGGGATATCTCTTGCGCGAAAATGGTTCGTGGGGGAAAAAAGAAAAAAGCAACAAAGAAAAAAGCTACAAAAAGAAAAGCCACTAAGAAACGTGCTACAAAGAAAAAAGCTGCTAAACGAAAAACAACTCGTAAAGCGGCAACAAAGAAGAAAGCAACAAAGAAAAAAGCAACAAAAAAGAAAGCGGCAAAAAGAAAATAGTTGCCGGTTTTACCATAAAAAACGGCCTCTGAACTTATATTTTTATTCAGAGGCCGTTTTGATTTCTCCTCTTCAAAAGCA
>JAGQKQ010000145.1 GCA_020430005.1 Candidatus Omnitrophota bacterium | reverse complement strand
AATGAAGGTGAGCATTTTATCAAGCTGCGTCAGATTTACCACTCGATGATTCTGGCCACATGGTACAAAGAGACGCTAAAAGAGAGTTTATTAGGACAGGTTTATGTGGATCAGAATCGTGTCGGGGGAGTTAACGTTAATGACCCGGACATCAAAGATAAAATTTATGAGCAATATACAGCTTCGTTTCAACAAGGGGTCTATGAGTTTATCAAAGAAGAATATGATCCCGTCGCACAGGAAATTGTTCCCCGTAAATACTTCACCGGTGGTGTGGCCTGGAATGAAATCAGCCAAAATCTTTCTGTAAAAAAAGGCGAAACATTGCCGACCCAAACACGCAATGATTTTGCCCTTTTGGCGAACCAAGACCGTATCGTTGAGGTCAATGCCGGCCTTTCTTTGGCCGGTCAGGAATCTTTTCAAAGTCTTTTAGGCCGTGATTTAGTTCAAAACCAATCATCTCCGGATAGAGCGATGATTATTCAGGAGAAAGACCTTCAAAATCTCGAGAAACGTACGAAATACAATATTTCACAACAGAAATTTTCTTATGATGGAAAAAGCGGACTCTTGGGTGAAGGAAAAACGAATAAGATATTCTTTGTTGATTTTCTGGGACGGCGGGTGGCTATTCGTGTGTCAAAGAAACAGACTAGTGGACAAGCTAATTTTGAAAATGTCCGGGTTTTAGGAGAGGCTGGGGTAAGTCCACGGGTTTTGTCAAAACGGGTTGGATATTTTAACGGTGACCAGAATGGTAAGCCGTTTATTCCCGTAGAAGTTGTTGAAGGAGAAAGGCTTGAGCACCTGGGCTCATTAAGCCGGTATCATCAACGATTAGTGATGGATTTGATGTTTCGTATTCTTCTGTCAGGGCAGGAAATCTCGGATTTGGCACCAAAGCAAATTATGATTGGTAAGCGAGCCGGTATTGACGAGGCTGAAAGAGCCTGGCTGGTTGATACGGATGATGTTTTCGATATGAATGGTTATTCTTTCGATCGTTCTTTATCAGATATTGCGAGTATTTATAAAAGCTTCATTAACGGAACTGACGGTTGGAAAGAATATCCGATTCTCAAACGGGAAGTTTTAAGAGGNAGTGTTATTGATAAAGGTGTCATTCCGGAGAGCATGGTTTTGGATAAAACTATTCTGGAAGATATTCGAGAGTTAGTTGTTACGAGCAGCAGAGACGAAGCAATGCTGGTGGAAGATGATTTTAGAAAACTGGAAACAAGTATGAAGTATGATCTTCTTAATCGTACGTTGCAATACAAGGGGCGCCCGATTCAGCTCATTGGGGAGGGTGGTGTGAATCAGGTCTTTAGAGTTGATGTAGATGGCCAGTCTGTTGCTGTTCGAGTTCCAATATTTATTAAAACAACAGGAGAAGGAGAGTTTGAGAAGGCTCGTATCTTAGGGAAGGTGGGAGTGAGTCCTCGAGTTTTATCAGAAAGAGTTGGATATTTTGGTTATGACAAACACTCACCACCTTTTATTCCTGTAGAATTTATTGAAGGAAAAAGACTGTCATTTATTAACTCAATGACGGAGGATCAGTACCGGCAAGTTACAGACTTAATTCTTCGCCTTGTTCAATCTAGACAAATCCTTGACGACTTTGTCCCAAAACAAATTATGATTGGAATGCGTCCTGGTGTTGATCAAACAGAAAGGGCCTGGTTGGTTGATACAGACTCGGCTCATCAAGAAAGTTATTCATTAACGCAGATGGCTGAAATTTACAAGGATAAGGTTCTAAAAGGCAGAGAGTGGAATATCTCTCTCGAATTAAAACAAGATATTGTCAGGGCGTTAAATACTGTTATTCGTACCGGGGAAATTCCCGAATATGCTGTTTTTGACAAAAGCATTCTCGAAGATGCTCGAGAATTAGTTGCGGCCAATCGGGATGATAAGGCGATGTTTATTGACAGGACGTTAGAGAAAGGTGAAGCTATTGGTCTAGAAGATCGAGGAATATATCATATAACTGAAGGAAATCAGGTCGTAGCAGTTATTGATACATATAGGAGGACCATTACAGAGCGTGATGGATCAGTTACTCCACTGCCTCAAGGCGTATTTGATATTGAAATTGGTGATATGCTCATTGTCAGACAAACACAACGAGATCGGTCTCGTGTTAAAAATGTTTTCGGCAAGCCGCTAGGAGTCTCCGGGCGTACTGAAGAAGACTATGGTATGTATTTTGAAATGGTTGGTACTATGGAAAGGCGTGCTGAGAGCAAGATTTTATTGGAAAATAAAATGTTCACGCATATTGTAAAAACCATAACGAAAGAAATTCTTACTGATTGGTTGATGAAGTTTAATAATATTCCGGAAACGATGGAAGAAGATGCCCTTAAGGCGCGATTGGGGAACATCAGCCGTGCCGACAGCGTCAAAGCCAAGATGGATCAAATTCTTGCTTTAAATCAGCAGGAATTGCGGACTTATTTTATGGAGAATTCTGATATGCCGAGGGAATATTTACCGTATATCAAAGAGTTGATAGAAGAATACAGGGGTTCTATTTCGGATATCGTTGCGCGCATCCTGAGAAAAAGTACCATATCAAATGTGCTGCTCCGCCTCAACCGGGAAAAAGGAGAAGCCACGGATCGTGATGCCGTTTTTTCCGCGATTGATGTCAGTAAAACAGATTTGTTTAACCTCAATTCTGATATTTATTTAAGAAATTCATTGTTGGAATTTGAGAAAGATCCGATTTTAATGAAAAGAACTATGCGTATTATGCAGTATCATGATAGAAGGGTTCAATACAGGAATACGATTCCGAAGAAATTAATTGAGACCATTTTTAGAGATGCGATTTATGAAGAGGAGGATGGCCAGCCATCATATGTCAAAAGAATTACGCTAGATTATGATAAAGAAAGCTTCCGAAGATTATTTGACTCCATTTTTGATCATGTTATTGATGAAGAGATTAAAGATCTTGCAGAATGGGTAAGATTATCTAGGAAAGATGCCACGCGGATGGCATTGGAATCAATGCGCCAGGATCAGGAAAGGGATGTTCTTATTGATGTGGCTGTTGATTATGTTGACCAGAATATTACTCAATTGCAAGCGGCATTTTCGGTTGAGGGCATTCAGCAACGATCTTTTTCATTCAATTTTGATAATCTTGGGAAAGATTGGCCGGCATTTCTTCGTCGAAATGAAGAGGATCAAAAGATAGCTGAAGCCTTCGGTGATTTGACACGTGAAAGCAGTGACAATGCGATGCTAATTAGAACGGAGCAATCGGATAACTTTTCAGAGGGTATGTATGTGCAAATGGTAAAGGCGATTACTGAGGATGTATTAACAGACGCGCTTTTTGAATTGGAAAGTTTTCCAGAATTATTGGAAAAGGGAGTGCTTGAGGAAAAGTTGAGGGGAGTTGATCGGCGAAAGCTTGTTGAGGGGAAGATTGGTGATATCTTGAAATTGGACGCATATGCTGTCGGAAATTATTTTATGGAACATTCCGACATCTCTGCTAGTTATCTGCCGTATATTAAAATGTTGCTTGAGAAGGATAAGGAGCAGATTGCGAACGTTATTTTACAGGCGTTAAGAAACGACAATCTGGCTAATGTTCTCAAGTATTTATATGAGGAAAAAAGGGAAGAGGTTGATGGAAAAGCTCTCTTCTTTAATACTGATTTATCAGGAACAGATTTATTTGATTTACAATCGAATAAAAAATTAAATGAGATGTTTAATGAACTTGGGCGCAACAATGAGGTTGTTCGCGAAATATATAAAATTTTATTATTCCATAGTAAAAGGCAGGAGTTAAGACAAACTATTCCAGGGCTCTTAATTTATTGGGGATTTGTTTATAACTTTTATAATGACGATGATGTAAATGCTAATTTTCTAAGCAATCTACTTCAACAGTATAATCCCGACAATTTTGAAGATCTTTTTGATTCAATCTTTGATCGTGTTATGTTTGATGAGGCTAAAAATATTATTTCTTCAGAAGAAAATAAACCCATAGAAGAAGCCTCCTTAGCGGCATTAGAATCACTGAAAGAGGAAAGAAATGTTTTGATAGAAGAGGCTGTAGATTATATTGATCAAAATATTGATGAGCTCAGAGCAAATTTTGTTGGTTCACAAACAGAAGGAGAGCCTTATGATTTTAAGTTTAATTTCTTGGAACAGGCTGGGCCTGAATTTAAGAAGAACGATCAGCATGATCTTAATACCTTGGATGCGTTCTATGAATTAGGACGTAGAGTTGACAACGCGATGATGATAGATGAAAGGCAATTAAACGAGTTGGAGCGGGCCCTTTCGTACAATGAAACTACACAGGAATATGAATATAGAGGGGGTAAGATGCCTTTTTTGAACGAAGATTTTGTTAGACCTATTTACAAAATTGATTTTAAGGGAAGAAGAATAGGAATACAGATAAATTATTTTTCTCTAAGCCTTAATAAAATAGTTCAAGAGGAAAGGCGAAAGGACAATCAAGTAAGATTTGAAAAAGCAAAGCTTTTTGGAGAAATGGGAATTAGGCCTAGGGTTTTATCACAACGTTTTGGAATGATTCAGGGGGAGAGCGCCGAAAATAGTTTTATACCAATTGAAGTTTTAGATGGAGTCGCTTTATCGGCAAGGGAATTAAATCTACAAAATATTCGTTTAGTGCTTGAATTAATGTTGAAAATTCTAGAGTCGGGAAAAGATTTAACAGGTGATTTTTCTCCTCGTCATATTGTAATAGGAAAACGATTAGGGATGGATGAAGCCGTGAGGGCTTGGTATATGGATGTTGAATCTATGTCTGATAAAAATTATTCTCTGGTTGAACTGGCCAAGAAATATAAACAGGATATATTAGGCCATGTCGATCCTATGTGGCCAAATCAAGAGCCTGAGCGGCGGTGGCAAACAAGCGGGTCCTCTTTTTCTTTGCTGCAAGAAAGTCTGATTGCTACGTTGGACCGTGTTATTGAAACTGGAATGATTCCCGAAGATTTAAT
>JAGQKQ010000144.1 GCA_020430005.1 Candidatus Omnitrophota bacterium | reverse complement strand
AACCGTGTTTTACCTACTCCGGTAGCAAGCGCAAAACACAATGAGGGAAATTCCCGCTCAAAATCAGAACAAGTTGGATATAAACTTTTGACTTTCCCAAATTCAACGGCTAAATCAATATCTTTTTGAAGTTCCAGTTTATCCGTCAATTCGTTAAGAATCTCTAAACTCCTTTTTTGAGGAACCCGTAGACTTAACCTGTTTGATATCATTTGAGCAGTTCTATCCATTCAATTCGTCCTTAAAAAAGAGTTTCCTGTGAATCTTGCTTAGTTTTCTTACTTTTTATCTTTTTGCCCTCATGAGGGCCAACCGGAATAAATTCTTCATCGTCTTCGCTATCCGCCATATCAATAATATTTAAACTGTAATCTTCTTTTCCGAATTCGCATCGTCCCAGAAGCATATTCGGTATTTTCTTAATCGTTATATTGGAATATTTATTCTCACATGCCTTCTGATACGCCTTACAGCAGATAAGTAAACTTTCATCCTCCCGCATTTCTTCTACAATGCCATCTAATTGCGATGCGGTCACCATGCGGGTTGTAGTAAATATAAAATCCTTTTCTGTTGATTGTCCTTGTTTCCAATACAATTCCTCATGTGGTGAATATTGGAATCCTTCATGTTTTGCCATAGCTGCCGCAAGCATATCTGGATTATATTTTTCATCAATAACCCAATTATCATGCTTATCTTTCTTAAGAAGGCTTGGAGCAAGCTCATAGAATTTAAAACCACCGCCACCTTTCCAATCTACCGCTTTTGAGATACCGCCTTGATCTGTACCATCGCAAACCCTAGATAATCTAGGTAAACAATGAGTATAACAGTGTTCCCCTAGTTCAATTCCTATCCATTTTCTGCCCATTTTATGTGCGACTGCCGAAGTTGTCCCCGAACCAAGGAATGAATCCAATATAATGTCTCCTGTACTTGAAAAATGTTTTAGTATAAGCTCCAATAATTTTTCGGGTTTTTTCCCGCTTCTAAAGTCGGCACCTCCTTCCAGACGGCAATTACCAAACTCAGCTGCCATATCATAGAAGTTTTCTATTGGTCGAGTTTGACTTTGAGAGTTTTCACCTAATTGACTGACTGGAACTCCTTGATAATACTTCCCTTTCGTTGCACCTTCTCTTTTCGGGCCAGTAAAATATCTATAATCAAATTGATCATCACCTATACCGTATACTTTATATAAGACACCTAATCCATCGTCACTTACACGACCAGACAAATAATCCCTAAAAAATCGTCCAGATGAATTCCCATCCAAAATGGTTCCTGAAGCCCATATTTCCTTTAACCCTTGCTCAGTCCCTTCCCCCTTTTTTATTTCGTAATCTTCTTTGCTGAATTTAATTACCCTTTTTCCTCCTAATTCAATTTCGGTTCCCTGACCAATTTCTTGAACGTAGTAGTTGAATTTCTCAACAGACGTATCAATCTGTTTGAGTATTGGCTTTGCTCCGTATTCTTTACGATAAACATGAATTTGTTCAATTTGTTTATGAAAATCCATATCTTGTTTCAAAGTCTTTGATGCATATCTAACCTGCACAAAAAATGTTGATAGATAATTTAATCTACCAAATACTTCGTCTAACAATATTTTTAAATAATGCCCCTCGCTGTCATCTATTTGACAACATATAAATCCATCATTACTTAACAACTTTTTTAATATTTCTAATCGTGGTTTCATCAGAGTAAGCCATAAAGAATGCTCTAAAGCATCATCATAATGTTCAAAAGCATTTCCTGTGTTATATGGCGGATCAATGTATATGCATTTAATTTTTCCTGAATAATTTTGTTCCAATGCTTTCAAGGCAAGTAGATTATCACCATGAATAAGCATATTATTCGTATTCTTATCTCCATATGATTTTGAAGAATCTTCTACAAGAATCCTTGGCTCAAGCCTAGGCTCTTCATTTTTTCCAATCCATGTTAATTCAAGCTTTTGCTTCTTCGGCACTAACAACCCCCATTAATTGTCCACCTGGCCGCACCAGAGGTTCTAATTTCATTTGTCCACACCCGCATTCCCAATATGAACCGGATTTATTCTTGTTTGGAAAAGCCCCGCAGGTATCACAAAGCATTAATTCAGCAAAACTAACAACCAAGCTACCAAAATCCTTTACTTGGTCATCGCTTAACAAAGCGCCAGTCTCATTGTAATGCCCACCCACCTCATTTCTTATAAAAACACTATTATGCAAGTCAGTTAAATTCTGCTGTAATTGAACTGGTGCTGTTACACCCTTTGTAATCTTCAACAACTTTCTCATCTGAGAATCTATCGCATTAAACAACTCATTTAGAGTATACTTTTGTACGGGTCTGCGTGGTACTCTTAAAGAATATTTTAATACAACTTCATCCAAAATATGCTCCAACAAGACACCTGCCTTAGAAGCTACACTTTGGCGATTGAATACCTGTTCATTTATTAAATCTCTAATCTCATCAACAAAAAACTTTGTTCGAGTATGCCTCACCCCGGCATCCGAACTCCAAGGCAACAATTCAATCAATTCCACATTGTTTTTCTGCTGCGCTGGCATACGATATTTATCCCGCCAAGGTCGATAATGTGTTGAAATAATAATTTGTCCGAAATTACCAGACTCCTCTTCAAGCATATTAATAATACGATCCATATGCTGTTGGTCTACAGAAGTTAAAACATCATCCAACAGCAATATTCCATCGGCGCCTTTATACTGTGCCAAAGCTAAAAAGATACAAACTCCCAGAGTATCTAAATGAGATTCACTATAGTATGCTTGAGGTGGAACAGAACTCCCTTGAAAATCACCGTCAAATTCTAACGATTCAGCTTTTTTTGCATCCAAATAAAACTTAACTGCTCCAATGCCTTCATTAGGGTGAACCTTAATGTACATCCGCTCAACAGAGGTTGATATCGTTTTCAGAACCCCATCTACCTTTGCTTTTCTAATTCGCTCCAATTCATCTAGCAATTCTTTTGCTTTATCTGATTTCTTTGAACTGTTTTCCGCATCCTCTTTTTTCTCACAATAAGTTTTATAGGATAATTGTATTAATTCAATTTGATTGAATTCCTTCTGCTTCTCGCCAGCTTTAGTTTTCCAAGCTGTTAGATAACCCAATACCATGCTAGGATTCTTCAATTTTTCATCCTGCTTATTATCAAACAATGCCTTTATATCGGCAACCGGTTGACTGATAGAATCCTCTGATTCCTTGATTTGTCTTTGCTGAATTTCTTGATCTTTCTCCAGACGGCTAAGTTCATCCTGAATTCGTTTTAAATCTTTCATCTTATCAATTCGACTAGAAATATCAGCAAGAAGATCGTCCCGTTGTATATTATTTGAACAGACCGGGCATTCGGGAAGATTATCGTGATTTTCAATATAATCTTTCGCTTTTTCCAGAAGAGGAACCAACCCCTCTTTTTTTGCTTCCCCTTTTACATTTTCTTGTAATTCATCTTTCTTTTTCTGAATAGCCGTCTGGGTTGAAACATACTCAGATTTCTTAGATTCAAGTAGTTCTGTTTTTAATTTTAAAGATTCTGCCTTTTGTACTACTTCTTCCCAAAGATTCTTATCTTTTTCTAAATCATCCTTATTAACAGCAGAACGCTCTTTTGCCCATTCCAAAGCTTCCTTTTCTTTATTACCTACATTCTTCCAAGTTTCATTAAGTGCCGTTTCAGCTTGCTGATATTCTTTTGTAGCCTCATTCAAGGCTTCCTGTACATTCTTATAGTACAAACGAAGAGCATCTTCCATTTGCTTAATTCTTGGAAAGGAAACCATATTGCGTATTTCGTTAAACCGCTCTTTAGGCTGCCCTGTAACTATTTTAAGGATAGAATCCCTTCTTAGGATTTCAACTGGCGGAAGCTCTTCACTAACGGAAACCTCCCCTTTGCTTACAAGCTTGGCTGAAGATGTAATATCTTGCGATGTCGTCACCTCAACTTCTAGCTCATCAAGCTTAGACGCAAGAGAATTCAAGTACTTATATTTATTCTTTCCCACACTCTTATTTTTTAATGAAACCTCCGGGCATTGATTACAGGCAAAATCAACAGAATCCAGAATAGTTGTCTTACCTGTACCATTTTCACCGAAAATAACCACCATATGTTTCTGACAATCAAAATCAATGGTAGTTTCGTCAGTAGCTCCTCTGAATTTCCTTAACTTAATTTGTTTAATTTTAACGCTACTCATTTTCATCTCTCTTAGAAGGAAAACAATCCTTGTCTATTAACAAACCCCAATCTTCTTCGGCAACTTTTGATTTTGTGATAAAACCATTTAATTCTGTAAGAACGGCGTCATAAAGAATATTCTTATCCTTTACAGACTTGGTGAACTCAGTAAATATTTCTTCATCAAGTGGTTTTGTCATTGTATTCTCCACTTAATTTTAAATAACTCACTAATAGTTGTTTTTTGCTTCAACCGGCTTTCTATACTCTCGATTAAAGCGTCTTTTTGTTCTTCAATAGCATCTTGCTCTTCAAAGAGCTTGGATCTTTTCTCTTTACGCTTTTTTTCCCAATCTTTAATTTGTCTCTGTACTTTAAGTTTATCTTTTAAGACAGGGATTCTTTTAGCCTCGCGTTTCAACTGCTTAATTTCTTTATCCAACTCTTTAATCTCTGCTTCAAGCGCTTTTTTCAAGTCATCAGCCCATTTATCAAGCTTACCCATCTCATCTTCAAAAAATCTGGTATTCCGCTGTTCTATGTCCTCAATAATGTCCATTTTTCTAGACTCTAAAGTACGACTAAAATCTGGATTCGGTACAACATCACAATTTTCCTCTACCACGTTTGCAGGCAATGAAAAAAGCCGGAAACACTGTTCTTCGGTCAATGAAGCCCCGTCATTGTCAAACCCAACTGGAATTACGTATTCCTCTTTTTCAAGGGCTTCAATCGAAATCTCGGAGACAGTCAATGTTCCGCTTTTCCCAATTAAATGTTCAAGCATAGTGATTTTGGTATCCTTCGTTCCTGAATAATCAAAAACCAACTCT
>JAGQKQ010000143.1 GCA_020430005.1 Candidatus Omnitrophota bacterium | reverse complement strand
TGTCAACCCAAAACTTTGTTTGACAAAAAACCCACTAATCCAGAAACCCAGCCCCCCGCTGATGAAACGGATAGAAGAATTAAGGCTGGCGATCACCGGCCGGTCCTGATCGGGAAAATCCGTAAGCACGGTTGATAATCCATTATGCCCGGTCGTCCAGAACATGGAGATTAAAAATAGAATGGTTCCCAGCATATATAAGGAATGCGGCATAGATAGCAGGATAACCGTTATCCCAAGGCCTAAAACACCGATCATTACAGAAACCTCCCGTCCTTTTTTATCGGAAATCACTCCACCAATTAATTGACCAAAGGCCCCGCCAAGAATGGAAATGATAAAAAAAACACTGATCGCCAGTTTATCCAATTGATAGTCCTGACTCAAAAAGACTCCATACCATTTATGAACACCATGATACAAAAAGCTAACCATAAAAATAAATGTGAAGATATTACGGATGCGAAAATCTGTGAATATCTTTGTATAATTCACCTTTTCCCCATGAACTTTATCCAGCCAATGCGTTTTTAAGCCCATTAACAGTCCGGCCAAAAGCACCGCGAGCGCCACCGGAATATAAAATAAAATCCTCCAATCAACAATCCCGCTCAATGCAATGCCGAATAAAGAGGCAAAAAAACTGCAGCTAAAAAAGAGTCCAACCAATCTTCCCCGACGGTGTCTCTCGAAAACATCTCCAATCATCATTAGCCCCAAAGGAATGGCTCCTGCGGCCGTTACGCCCATCCCGACACGTCCGATTAATAGCATAAGCAATTGATCGGCTCTCGCACAGAAAAAACAAGACAATCCGAATAAAATCATTGATGCACTGAGAATTGTTCGATAGGAAAAAAAACGAGTCAACGGTGCGTATAACAACGCGCCAATACCATAAGGAAGAAGATAATAATGGATAACTTTGGAAGCAAGAAAATCGGGAATCCCCAAATCTCCTGCTATTACGGGAACTACCGCCGTAACCGCGGCAACATTAAAAGAAATGGTAATATTGCCAAGACAGATGAGGAAAAAAATTAATTTTTTATTCATATCTAGTTGCTCATTGCTTGTCGCTCGTTGCTCGCAGTTTTTAGTTTTTACGAGCGCCGAGTCCCGAGCAACGAGCAACTTTTATTTATCAGCCGTTTTGGCGGCGTCTTCTTCAATGACCTTTTTAAATATTTTCATATTGTGAACAGAATAATAAATCCTTCAATCTGCTCTTCACTGAATTTTGTAAATCCAGGATCCATTTCGAAATCCTGAATCCATGTCATCAAGGTTCCCCCGTCCTGCTCATGATACAACCAGATGATTTTCATGTATTTGAATGGAAACATGGGATCATGCCGCGACGCATACGCATATTTCTGTTCGGGATGCAACCAACGCTTCGATACCCAGGATTTGTTTTCATCATCCGTCAGACGAAAAGTAATTTCGTTTCCCTCCCGGCTTAAAACCTCGGCGCTGACATATTCATCGCCAAAAAGTTCGGTCCAGCGTTCAATATGATTCGAAATATCAAACGTGTTCTTAAACGGTGCTTTAATAAAAATGGAATTAACCGTATGTCCCATATGTCCTCCCCGTTATGAATTTGACTTAATTTGTTTAAGAATATTTTCCACGGCCTGTCGAATACGGCCAAAATATGGCTTATATAGATCATCAATATTTAAAATAATGGTTTCCAACTCCTGTGCGGATTCTTTAAGCACCTTTAATTGAATATCGCTCAACGTTGCCTTTTTACAAAAAGCATCAATCAGGCGTAAAGAGTCAGAAGCCACCATCTGAATATCAATACCTTCAACAACTTCTCCGGAAAGCTCCTCGGGAAAAGGAATATCGTAAATTTCTCTTTTATCCGTCATACTTTCAATACCGAAAATAAACCATACAAATCGCCCAGATAATTACCAGCAATAAAATCAAATCATCACGTGTGAACGTATATTGGATATACAAATCATCCTTTTCCGATTTCGACGGCTCTTTAATCGGCTCTTTTTCTTTAACAGGTTTTTCCTGTTGCCAGCGTCTTCGTTTAACCATTATTACTCGTCTAGCATAGCGACAACTCTCGACCATCCGGCCCCGGCATTTTTTACTCTAACCGGCAAACACGACACGGTAAAACCAAATGGTCTAGGAATAGCGCCTAGATTGCCAAGCCGTTCCATATGACAGTATTCCCGTCGACGTCCAAGAAAATGGCACGGCCATATTTTAGATTTATCCTTTGTTTCAAGAAACTCTTTAAACATTCCGAAACAGGGACGATCCAGTCCAATTGTATCAATACCGATCATTTTGATCCCCTGATCCAGCAAATATTCAATAGCATCCGGCATGCAGCCGACATATTTATGAACATAATCTTCCGTGCCAAGCAGTTTATCACCACCCGTATTCAAAAGGACAATATCCATCGGCTTTAACTTGTAGTTAATCTTTTCCAAAGCCTCAACGACACGCTCCTTGGTAATCACATCCGGAAATTTTAAATGAGTGAAATCCAGGACAACACCGGGGCCATAACACCATTCCAACGGAACATCTTCAATCATTTTGGCCGGCTTGCCTTCACAGGTACTGCCATAATGAAACGGGGCGTCCACATGCGATCCCATATGCACCGAAGAATGGACGATTTCCAGCGAAAGCATTTCACCGTCAGGAATTTCTTCTTTGGTCGCGACACGCTCCCCTTTATCAAACGCTTCCTGCCCGCCGGGTTTCTTGTTCATAACAACCCAGTTAAAGTGATCAACGCCATCGGCATGTGTAATCCGATCAATCGTCGCGTCATGCGTCTCGACCAAATCATCATCAATGGGTAAACTTAAATCGATAAATTTCATAATATTAATTTTCCTTCAGCAACTTTAAAGTCATTAACTTTTGGGCCGCTGTCCGAGAAGATTCGATTAAGGCATCTGTTCTCGGAGTGCCCATATTTTCTGTTGCCGTCATCATCAATATTTCAAAAAGCTGTTCTTCTTCGACATCCGTGTTAAGTAAGCTGATAATCGATGGGACAAACGAATCATACTCATCTCTCGCCTGTGGAATATCCTTAACACCGATCGGATCCCAGTCCTCAATCAGAATATGATGAACTCTTCTTGCAAGTTCTTGCCCCGTTTTCATTCGACTATACCGCCGCCCCTTTAGATTTTAGAATCTCAATAACTTGATTAAAAGTATGATCGGGTTTAATTTCATTGGCCCCGATTTCAATTCCGAATGCCTGCTTAAAAGCCACCACGCCTTCCACCGCTTCCGTTGAGTCTTCAAATAAAGGTTCATTGGCTTCGATTTCTTCAGGCTTAACACCAAGTTTTTCATGAATGATTTCTTTTACTTTATTTTCTAAACTCATTTTTCCTCCATTTTTTAAGTGGTCTGTTTTCAGTGATCTGTGGACTGATAACTATTCCGATCACAGACCACGGACCACAGATCACTATTAATTCTTTTGCAACACAAGCGCACAATTAATCCCCCCGCGTCCACGATTGATCACCAGTGCGTTTCGAATCTCTTTTTCCTGAGCTTTATTGGCACAATAATTCAAATCGCATTCCGGGTCAGGATTTTCTAAATTGATTGTCGGAGGAACAACACCATAACGCATCGCCAGCACGGTTGTAATCACATCCATCGCTCCGGAGGCTCCCAGCATATTGCCATAAATCGATTTTGGCGCCGAACAAATCAATTTATCCGAACAACCGTTAAAGACTTCTTTGATCGCCAGGGTTTCTGTTTTGTCCCCTAACGGCGTACCATCGCCGTCCAAACACACATAATCAATGTCTTCCGGTTTTAATTTGGCGTTTTCAATGGCAATATGAATAGCCCTGGCCAATTCTTTTCCATCCGCCGCCGGATGGATACGGTCAACCCCGTCCGTTGTTGTTCCAAAACCAATAATATTCGCGTAGACACGCGCCCCTCTTTTAGCCGCGCGTTCCGGCCCCTCGAGAATAACAATACCTGCGCCTTCGGCAATCGCACAACCGTCACGGTTTTTATCAAACGGTCTATACGCTTTTTCGGCCTGATCATTATTTTTCGTCATAATTCCTGCCGTGTTACAACACAGTAACGCATAAGGCGTCACCGGCGCTTCCATCCCGCCGGCAATAATAAAATCATTTTTCCCGCGATTCAATGTGCGCGCGCCATAAGCAATCGCCATAAGAGAACTCGCGCGATCGGCCACGACCGTTTTACTGTATCCTTTAATTCCATAACGGATGGAAACCTGTCCTTGCGGCGCTGCCGGAAACCAGGCCGAGGCCATAAACGGACTCACTCCCTCACGTCCTTCAATATAAAGATCCCGTAATTCGGTTTCACCATACAGCCAGCCGCCAATCGCATTCCCCATAAAAATTCCAGCACGATTCAGGTTTTCACTTTCCATCGCGATTTTAGCATCGGCAATGGCTAATTCCGTGGCAACCAGCGCCATATGCGAAAACACATCAATCTTTTTTAACAAACGGGATGATACATTACTATAAGCATCAAGCTCATGAACATGCCCGGCCACATGCGATTCGTATTTCGATGCATCGAAACGTGTAATTTTTTCAACAGCCGAATGTCCGGACTTAATATTCGCCCAAAACGTGCGTTTATCAATTCCGCTGGGACTGACAATACCAATACCTGTAATTGCGATTTTATTCATAATAAATAATGTGGTCTGTGCTCTGTGGTCCGTGATCAAAAAATATTATAAACTTGATCGTAAACCATAAAGCATTTTTCCTACATCCTCCGATAAATTAAATAATTGTTGATATTGTTCTTTATTTATATAATTTAAATCATAACTCAAAATAAGATGCTGTTTTGTTTCTTCTAATGAGCCTCTTGATATATCCAAATAACGGATAAAATCCTTTCGGCTTTTCATATAGCCTTCCGCAATATTTGAACTAATTGAAATAACCGACCTTCGAATTTGATTCACCAGACAATATTTTTCTTCACCTGGAAAAACTTTAGTTATCTTGTAAACTTCAAGTACCAATT
>JAGQKQ010000142.1 GCA_020430005.1 Candidatus Omnitrophota bacterium | reverse complement strand
GGACACCTCAGCATCGCCGTACACCTCAGCATTGCCGGACACCTCAGCATCGCCGGACACCTTAGCATCGCCGTACACCTCAGCATTGCCGTACACCCAAGCATCGCCGGACACCTTAGCATCGCCGGACACCTCAGCATTGCCGGACACCTCAGCATCGCCGTACACCTCAGCATTGCCGGACACCTTAGCATTGCCGGACACCCAAGCATTGTCGGACATATCAAGATTTTTCTCTTTCTCAACATATCCGCCTAGATCGCCTTCTTTTACATTGCCAAATGAGATATTGGCTTTAATTCTGAATAATTTACGTCCGAATAAAACCTTTGTGTCGGTATCCATTAATGTGTACTTTTTCATATCTTTGCCCCTCCTCAATAATCAATCAACGGATGATTCACTATAATTCAATTACAGTCATTTCTTTACTATCTGTTGTTCTACTAACTATGAACTGAACATTTTTCTCTTTAAGCCTACTATATAAGCTACTTCTTCTTTCTGTTGAGAGCTTCTCAACCCCATCTATTAATAATAAATTAAGTGTGTCTTTGTTTTGTGTAGCAACATTAATACAAAGCTCTAACTTCTCTCCTTCTGATAAGTTAGATATAGGCAAACCATTAATAAGTGGCTTTCCATCAATAACAGTAAGGTTATCTATTGGTATTGATGATACTCTCAGAATCTCACCAGGTAGGGTTCTTGCTTTTTCGATTTTTTGTGTTAGTTCCTCTGATTCTTTGTTTAAATTAGAAACATCTTCTTGGTAAGAGATCATTCTTCTATACTCATTGATATGTTTTTTCATCTTCTCAGCGTTGTCAGCTTCTTGTTGTAAATTACTCACGTCTTTTAAAGGAAGACTAGCGTCAACTTCGTATTGCTTAATCTCCGCGTTAAACTCAGATACATTCTTCTCATAGTTCGCTTCTGCTAATTTCACTCTGTCGCTTCTTTTTTGTTCAATACCTTCTTCTTCTTTCTGGATTTCTCTTATTCTCTCAAGTAGTTTTGACTTTTCTTCTTTAAGGTTTGATTTGGTATAATCAATTTCTTTATCTATAGCGGACTTATCAATCTCTAAATCTGCTTTAAAAGCACGTATTTTATTCTCTACATTTGAAAGTGATTGTTTTGCTTTCTCAATTATCCTGTTATTGTTCTGGATACTTTCAATCTTCTTGTATACTTGTCCAAGGTCATAATTTTCCCAAAATTGAATGTTGTAGTCTTCCGGTATGTCAGAAACTATTTCTTCAATAAATGCTTTCTTGTTTCTTATATCACGGTTAATATCTTGTCGTTTTTGGAAATAGAATCCGTTCTCAGACTGTATGTCGTCGAGTATTGCAAGTATGTTTTGTTCCCAATTAATATCTGGAGGAATTTCCCCAAACTGCTCTTTAATCCATTCCATATCCCATTCAAAGTCAATCATATCAAGTATGATTCTATTCTGCTCATTAACACTCATTGATAAGAACTCGACTGGGTTTAGTTGTAGGTTTGTGAATATCCCTTTAAGATATTCTTCTGGGCGGATAACATCTTTTCCTTGCTCTTTGATAGATTTATATGGTGCCTTCCCCTGACGCACCTTTCTATTAATACTTAGTCCAATGTCGGTCTCAATAATAATCTCCCCTTCATCTGATCCTTCTTTAATAATAAAATCTCGACTAGAGCTATTCTTCAAAGCAAATCGTATCGCGTCTATAACAGATGTCTTCCCTGTTCCATTCGCACCCAACAACTCAATATCTTTGCCCGATGCCTCAAACTCAGATATTCCAAAAAGATTCTTTATCTTTAGTTTTGTTATTCTTGACATTTACGACCCCTTTCACGGTAGGTTTGATATCTTTATTATATTCCCATTTATTTAATTGTCAACAAAATTATTTACAAGTAATAATAAAAAAATAGAACGCCCATATTTGAATTATAACGTACACAAATAAAACATATCTTAACCTCATAAATATCGTATCTCCCACTTTGCGTCATACGCTATTTTTCGGCAAACTTTTAATGCTTGGCTACGGAATTGATATGATCTTCCTATTTTTCTCTTTATCCCGTTTCTATAACACAAAAGCATATCCCATCTTTGAGTTACTTTATTGTTTTCTATAGCAAGCCAGAGTGTTTTTTTCATAAGTCTCCTTACTTATTAATAAATGTATTTGCATATCCCATCCACAGCAATATATAAAACAATGACTCTTCCCAATAATTAAATTCATTATGTGAGAAAAAAACAACTAAACCTATAGCAACATAAGTAACTCTAATAATTACTATCTGTACTGTTTTCGCTTCCACTCTCATTACCACCCCCTCCCTACATAATTAATACCAACATCATTTGCTATTTCTTTAAGATTAAGCCCGCGTCCCGCACATTTTTCGTGATGCTCTTCAATACTTCGTACACCAAGGTTGCGGAGTAAATCTTTAAGTGCTTTAATCTGCTGATTAGTAAAAGTGTCATATCCTGTAAGGACAATGCCGGTGAATTGGTTTCTACCTTTAGCATGTGCTCCTTGTTTATGTAGATCACGACCTTTTTCGACCGTCCCGTCTGCTCTAATACAGAAATGATATCCAACATCGTCCCAACCCCTTTCTTCAACATGGATTTTTCTTAATCTTTCTACTGGCCAATCTGGTGATGCGGTGTGATGGATAATCGCGTGGGTATAATCTCTTGTAGCTGAATGACAAGCGATACAAAGAAGGAAAATGATAGAAGGTATTAACAACGCTTGTTTAGTCATAGTATTTCCTTTCTATTTAATTGATTTTATGAATTGTACGCAATTTTAATAATTTCTAGACTATAATTAATAACACCGTCAACAAAACTACTAGAAGTCCATTCTTTTTTCTGCTTCTTAATGCGTGTGTCGATTTGTTGAGAGACGGCCCATAGTTGGTTTTTCTTTCTTTGTTTGTATTTATTAATCTCTTTTCCTGTCTCAATCAAACCAAAAACAATAAATACAATAAGTACGGTCTTGAATAATGTTTTAATTTTAATTGTAGGTTCGACCCCGCTTTGCTTTTTCATTAATTCCTTCCCTTTTGTTTTTCATTAATGAATAGCTCGTTAGCCGGTAAAGATGTCACTTCACACAACTTATCAATCATCCTTACCGTCAAACCACGATCTCCACTCATTAATAGGCTGATCTGTGCTGGACTTACTTTAATTGCTCGAGCTAAATCAGCCTGTCTCCAGTTACGGAACTTTAAGAACTCGTTTACTCGCTTAACATTGATCTTCATTGTCACCCCTTATACTTTCCTTGTCTCATCAGCATATCGCTGACATCTTGGAGTTTGTCTCGTATCGTCTTTAATGTATTCACTTCATCCACATCAATACCATCATTTAACAACATGGTATACTCAACATCATACGCAAGACGTATTTTAATAATTGTGTTGTAAATTTCTTCATTAATTTCGGACGCTTCAAGACTCTTCTCCGGGTTAATAATTTTTGGCTTTAACACATTTGCATCATCCATTTCTAATTTCCTTTCATTATGTGATTTCCCAACCTATCCCAAGAATACCACACAATCTCACCTTGTCAACATTTATTTTTACAACCTGTAAACAGAATATGCCAATAAATCACAAAAAACCGTACATTGTACGAAACTGTACGTTTTTTGTTACAAAAATGTTCGACAGAGAAAGAGAATAGAGAAAGAGAATAGAGATATATAACGTGCTTTTTTCGGTTGTTTTCGCTGTGGATAACTTGTGGATTCTGTGAAAATGAAAAATCTGTGTGTTTCTTTTGTCAGATTTTAACCATTTTCGTTGGTTAATGAAAAAGTTGTGGTATTGTGGCAGGATTATGGCTTATACTAGCTCATATTTTAGCTGTGCTGAGACTTTTTGTTTTCTTCGATAAATGTATCGGATTTTTTGTGATCTTTGAAAATAGAGGTGTTTTTGAAGAAATTAAAGTCTTTAAACGAAAATTTGACCAGAAACCCCTTCATTTTTGTTCCAGAAGGGGTTTTATTAACTGGCCGGAGGTTCCTTAAAAAATTCCATAAAGGCTTTATCATCGAACTGATCTCGTAGAATGTAATCTTCTTTTGTCAATTTCCATCCAGCAGGGAAATTTGTTCTTACCGCACGAAACATAATCTCTCGCTGATATCCTGGAATATTGTAGTCAGTATGCTTGTCAATGATTTCCATAGCGTTTCTGAAAACAAAATCAGTTTCTTTTCTGGTGAATCTGTATATTGGAAACCCTTGAATAACCTGTTTGAACCGGACACCACCAAAAATCTTATTTTTTCGGAATGTCTCAACTCGTATTTCTTTTCGCGGATCAAACACAAAACCTTTTGTTTTATAAAGAAGATCATGCGGGACAGTTGCTTGGTTGTAGTCTCCATCCTTCGGCCAAATCATCTTAAATGGCCAAGGAATGCTTGCAAAATCAATAACCAACTTATCCATACAATATATTGGAACACCGGAACCGTGATTATCCATCCATTCTGTCCAAAAAATAAATGGTTTGACTATTTCACGATACCCGCTGCCACCAATATATTTTGTGACTAAGTCGTCAGTAAAATTGTTCATTATTACTTTATCTTCTGACCAAAATAGAATCCAATAGCCATTGCGAATGCGCTGTATAGAGGTTCTTTGATTGCAAGACCAAGAGAAGATATAATACAAACTGTTGCTACAATAATAAGAGTAATCCAACCACGAACACTGACACCAAGAAATTGTGATTCTGTTTGTTCCGGCATTTTAATTACCTCCACCTTATCATCATTTTCACTATTATGTTTTTCAGTTGTTTCATTAATCATTTCAACAAGTCCTTTAAAATACTCTGCTTGCCTATTCTGACCAAGATTTTTACATTTCTCACTTGCCTCTAGACAAATATGTCTAAGGTTTCCAATCTCCTGCCAAGATAGGTTTGGCATAACAGCCTCTTTAGCTAGATTACATTGAAATTTAACCTATTGTTTCGCCTCAATCCTCTTTTCTAATTTGTCAATAAGTTTT
>JAGQKQ010000141.1 GCA_020430005.1 Candidatus Omnitrophota bacterium | reverse complement strand
AAATTCCATAACTCGAAGGCTTTGCTGCCCGGTCTTTGTAATAAACAACTGGCCTTTGGCGCCGATAATATCGCCAATGTCCAGATCTTTGATTGTATCAAATTGTTCTTCCAGGTTATTGGAACGCAAGAACAACTGCATCCGTCCCGTTTGATCTTCCAGATCCATAAAGTAGACTTTTCCATGCTTGCGGTTCGCCAAAATTCTTCCGGCAATAACGACCTCTGTCTCTTCCTGAAAATTGTCCAGAATTTCACGAATACTGTGAGTCACCTTAAATTTTCCACCATAGGGCTTAATCCCGCGACTTTCCCAATGATGCAGCTTTTCTAACCGAACTTTTTTAATTTCATCAACTTCCATAAATCAACCGATTCCTCTCATGATTAATATTAATATTATAAATAATACATACGATTATATAGAAAAAGGGATTGGGTGTCAATCAGACTCGTACGCGAAAGCTATCCGATACGCGGAAAAGAAAAATTATGTGGAAACGATACAAATACCGGCTTTATTGGCTTTTTGGACACAGGTTTCAAAATCGATAATAATGGTCTTCCCAGCCTCAATGGCCAGACATGATGCCTTAGACCTGCTCATATTTTGAATAGTCCGCGGACCGATCACCGGCACATCAAATCGAAGATCCTGTTTGGGTTTACTCATCTTAACCACCACCGCCCCTTCACGGGCGATTTCGCCGCCTCTGAGAATAGTGCGATCTGTCCCTTCCATGGCTTCAATGGCGACAATGGCCTTCTCCTTAACCACCACAGTCTGCCCCACATCAATGTCACCCATGGCTTTGGCGATCTCGCGACCAAACTCAATGTCGGCCAGCTCTTCCAAACTTGGGGCGCGTTTTGTCAGGGTACCTTTCGGGGCCATATAATCTTTCAGCAGACAGGTAGAATCAATGAGTTCCATTCCGTGCTGGCGAAGTTTTTCAGCCACAGCGGAAAAAATGGTGTCCGCCTTACGGTCTTTAATCGCATCAAATAAATCTTTGAACTCTTTATCCAGAACAACATTTTCAGCGAATAAATTATCCGGGTTAACCTGACCGGCCATAATGACTTTCTTTACACCATTTGTCTTAAAGAATTCAAATAGTTTTCCTAAATCACCGACGTGAAAAGACTGAAATTTGTCGGAAAAAAAGCGAACCAAAAAAGACGTATCTCCTTTGACTCCGGCGGCTATCACATGATAGTTTTTTGACTTAGCTTCTTTGGCAAAAAGGATGGGAAACTTTCCGTTGCCTGCGATTAATCCGAGCAGTTCATCTTGCATGGGAAAATTTACTAAAGGTTAGCACAAACCCCGTTTTGTTGTCTTAGCGAAAAAGACAAGGTGTTCAATTTCCGGAGTCATTTCGATCGTTTGGACGACCTTTTCAATAGCATTGGTTTTTGCGTATCCGGAATGAAATAAAATTTTAAAAGCCTTCTTCAACAAGGCGATGGTTTCCGGTGAAATACCTGATCGTTTTAATCCAATGGCATTAGTCCGCAATACTTTAACAGGATGCCCGTCGACCATAGCAAATGGTGGAACGTCCTGAGTTACTTTTGAACATCCGCCCACAATGGAAAGCCGTCCCAGACGGACAAATTGATGGACGGCACTTAATCCTCCGATGACAGCGCCGTCTTCCAATGTTACGTGACCAGCTAATGTCGCAGCGTTGGCCATAACACAATTGTTACCGATTACGCAGTCATGTGCCACATGGGCGTAGGCCATAATCAGATTATTATTTCCGATGACCGTTTTTCCGCCGCCCTCCGCTGTTCCGGGATTGATTGTAACATATTCGCGGATTGTATTATTCTCGCCGATGTTCAAAAACACATTATCATCCGCGGAGTGTTTACGATCTTGCGGCGCGCTTCCGACGACCGCTCCGGTATAAATCTTACAATTCTTACCGATCTTGGTTTGTCCGGTGATCACACAATGGCTGGCGACACGAACATTGTCTCCTAAACTCACATCACCTTCAATAACAGAATAAGGTCCAACACTGACACCAGAGGACAGTTTTGCTCCCGGGTGAACGATCGCCGTTTTATGTATACTTATATTCTCCATAGAGTTACTATTATTGTACGCAATTATAGGTCAATATAAAAGCAAAATTCCAGAAATATCCAATCCACTGGATTTTTGATATCTCTCTACAAATATTACAGTTGAATAAGTTTGAAGTTCACAAAGGTTAGGTTTTTATCCGTAAAGATAGGAGGCGTCCGTAAAAGAAAAGACCATATCGGCCTCGGCAACAATTTCGCCATCAACCTTGGCTTCCGCATGAATCTGGGCTATCCGCGCTCGATCCTTGACCACTTCAACCTCCATAACAAGCTGGTCTCCCGGGCTGACAACCTTGCGGAACTTCACATTATCCACAGCCATAAAGAAAGCTACTTTACCACGATGGGCCTCATTAGTCAAGACTACAACACCACCGGTCTGGGCCATGGCTTCTACCATCAAAACGCCTGGCATTATTGGCCTTGTAGGAAAATGTCCCTGGAAAAAATTGTCATTAATTGTGACATTTTTGATGCCTACCGCCTTTTTCCCTTTTTCGATTTCGACAACCTTATCAACCAATAAAAATGGATAACGGTGCGGCAGAATTTTCATAATTTCGCTGATATTAATGGTCGTACCCTGGGTTTCATCAAAACTGTTAACAACGGAAACGGCTTCACAACGTTCTTTTTGTTTTTCAATGTTCTTCAGAAGCTGGCCATTCAGGTAATGTCCGCTTTTAACCGCAAAAATATGCCCTTTAATGGGTTGTCCCAGGATATAAAGATCCCCTATCAGATCCAGCATTTTGTGTCGCGCACATTCATCGGTAAAACGCAGTTCATTCTCAAGAACGCCATCGTTACCGATAACCAGCGTGTTCTGATAATTTGCCCCTTTTCCTAAACCATTTTTCTGCAGTTCGGCCGCTTCTCGTTCAAGACAAAAGGTCCGGCTTGGAGCGATTTCTTTTTCGTAAACATGCTCATCAATGGTTAAGGTAACAAACTGGGATTTTAAAAAAGAGTCATTGTAATTCAAAGTATAAGAAACTTTAAAATCATCCGCGGGAAAAATATAAATAGATGCCTCCCCTTGCTGTACGCCAATCGGTTCACGCACCGCGAATATCGATAAAGGCGCGTTCTGTTCGGCGATACCCGCTTCTTTCACCGCATTTAAATATTCCAGAGCGCTTCCGTCGAGACCAGGCATTTCCTCTCCAGAGATTTCGACGATTAGGTTAGAGATTTTCAAACCGCTTAACACACTTAAGAAGTGTTCAACAGTATAAATCATGACACCGTCACAGCCAAGCGCGCTGCACCGCGGTATTTTGGAGTCATGGATAATATTAGCAGGGGTTACTTTTACGGCAGGGCGATTTGGTAAATCTGTACGGATAAAACAAATGCCGGAGTTTTCGGGTGCCGGTTTTAAGGTTACCGACGCTTTGACTCCTGTGTGTAGGCCTATACCTGATAGAGAAATTTCCCGTTGAATAGTACGCTGTTTAAGATCCATCGTTAATTTTGTCTTCTAGTTCCTTAATCTTATTTTCCAAAGCCTTAATTTTTTGCGCGTACTTTGGCAAACGGGCTAAATGCGCGTTTAACAATTTGGCTTCTTCATGCTCTCTGGCCGGATAACCGGATACTTTAGCCGAAGGTTTAACCGGTTTTGTTACTCCGGCCTGAGCGGCAACGATAGCCCCTGCTCCAATTTCCAGATGGCCGGCTACACCCGCCTGTCCGGCGAGAATCGCTCCCCGGCCAATTGTCACACTTCCGGATATGCCGACCTGAGAAATGATAATACAATGTTCTCCAGTGACGACATTATGGGCGATTTGAACAAGGTTGTCAATCTTTGTTCCCCGGCCTACAAGGGTTTTATCAAAACGGGCCCTGTCAATCGCAACATTGGCCCCTATCTCACAGTCATCTTCAATAACGACAATTCCTAGCTGTGGAATTTTCTCATGTTTGCCGTTAATTTGTTCATAGCCAAAACCGTCAGATCCGATAATTGTTCCGCTATGAATAGAAACATTATTTCCAATCTGCGTGTTTTGCAAAATGGTGACATTAGGATGAATAACACAATCCGCGCCTAAAACCGTGTTATGTCCAATAAAGCTTCCGGCGTGAATCTTGGTTCCTCTGCCAATTCTTACTGATGCTTCAATAACGGCATAAGGCCCCACAGCAACACCGTCGGCCAGGATAGCATCTTTGGCAATCACGGCCGTTTCATGAATACCTTCAAAAGGAATATTTTGGTCTTCGGCAAACAGTGCGGCAATTCTCGCAAAGGCAAAGGAAGGATTATCGGTGCGGATAATCGATTTACCAGAAACGCTAACATCTCTCGGTGTTATAACAGCGGACGCTTTCGTTGTTTTTAAAAGCGGGATATATTTGGAATTGGCCAGAAAAGTTAAACTTCCCTCGGCTGCTTCTTTAATGCCACTGAGCTTCGTGATAACCAGATTTTCATCACCAACAACCTCACCCTCGACGATCTTTGCAATCTCGGCCAAGGTCTTTTCCATACATCATCCTAATCATTATTTCTTGTTAAGAACTTTCAGAATTTCTTCCGTCAAATCAAACGTCTGGTTTCCATAAATCAAAACGCGGTCGTTCAGGATTACAGAATATTTTTCCTTCTGAGCGTAATCACTAACTACCTTTTCAATTTCTAACAAAATTTCACGGATTTTTTCATTACGCTCTTTCGTCAGGTCTGTCCGTTTTTGACGATCATATTCCAGAACTTCGGCCTTCATCTCTTCAATATTTGATTCTAAGTCCGCTTTTTTATCATCAGCAAGAAGCCCTAGCTTACCAATAGATTCCTGGATTTTATCAACTTTAACCTGACGCTCTTCTTCAAACGTCTTATGTTTTTGCTCCAGTACTTTATCATAGTCCTTTGTTTTATAATACTCGTCAAACAAACGGCTTAAATCTACATAACCGATTTTCTCCAAACCCTGCGCAACAGCAGGTGTAGAAGCTGCA
>JAGQKQ010000140.1 GCA_020430005.1 Candidatus Omnitrophota bacterium | reverse complement strand
TATAATGAAATTAGAGAAATCCGCATCGGTCATGGCGACCAATTTGATTTGCGCACGGCCGCGTTTATTAACGCTATTAACAAAATCGCAACGTTCTATTCCGGGGCCGGAATATTTCCTTAATAATGACGGATTTAGGAAAGAAACATAATCCTAATGCCAGAATAATCAACGTTTGTGTTTTGGCCGGATTTTTTATCGCCGGTCTTTGTGTTTATTTCCCTTCATTTTCTATTCCTTATTTTTTCTTTGATGATAAAGCCGCTATTATTGATAATCCGGCTATTCGTGATTTTAGTAATGTTTCAGCCATTTTTAATGCCTTCAATACACGCTTTATTGCCGGATGGACTTACGCCCTCAATTATACTTTCGGACAACTAAATCCATTCGGTTATTATTGTGTTAATATTTCTTTGCACTTAATCAATACTGTGCTGGCATATTATTTTCTCCGCATGGTCTTAGCCTCCCCGGTTAATAAACATTATCCCCATGATAAAACCACGGCATTCTTGGCCAGTATGGTGTTTTTGCTGCATCCTGTGCAGACGGATGCAGTCAACTATATTTCTCAAAGAATCGTTTTGTTAACGACCTTTTTTTGTCTTGGGGCTTTCATTTGCTATATAAAGTTTCTGGTCACAAAAGGGCGGGGAGTTTACTTGTTGTCCGTTGTGTTGACGATTGCCGCCATGTTCTGTAAAGAAGTTGCGTTTACATTGCCGTTTATGATTATTTTAATCGAAGCTCTTTTCTTCACAACGCCACACAATTTCCACTTAAAGAAGGTATTTCGTATCGTTCCGTTTTTACTTTGCCTGTTAATTATTCCGTATTTACTGTCCCGCAGTCATGCAGATTTGGTGCCGATGAGCGCGATTGCGTCTATTAATGACACACAGGGAGTTTCAGAAGTTGATCTTTTAAGAGCCGGAGGGACAACAGGATTAAGCCGTGCAGAATATGCTTTGACGCAGGTTCATGTTCATGGGACATATCTGCGTCTTTTACTTTTTCCAATGACACAAAATATCTGGTATGACTATCCGATTACACAGGCAGTAGATATAAAAACATTGATAGGTTTGTGTATTATCATGCTGATTCTAGCCACTGCTGTTTTCGCTATCAAGAAATTCCGGTTATTGGCGTTTTGCGTGTTGGCATACTTTCTGCTGTTATCCATTGAATCAAGTGTTATTCCAATCGCGCATGTGATCGCGGAATACCGGCTTTATTTCTCGACACTATTCTTTGGGCTATTTTTTGTTTTACTGGTAGAAATGATATTTCAAAATCGTAAACTGTTTAAAATTATCGTGGTGTCTTTTATTATTTTTTTGGCGATTTTAACACTAAGCCGGAATCTATTACGGGCGGATGAAATCTTATTTTGGAAAGACGCGGCCCTGAAATCCCCTAATAATGCAAAAGTGCAAACAAATTTAGGGTATGCTTTTATATCCAAGGGAAAATATGAAGAGGCGATAACTCCTTTTTTGAAGGCGCATAAACTCCGGCCGGATGAACAGACCTATCAAAATTTGGGGACAGTTTTTATTTATGTCGGGCAGTATGATGTGGCGGAGGACTATCTTTTAGAGGCTTTGACGCTGGCCCCGGATAATTATCAGTTTTATTTCAGTTTGGGACTTCTTCATTTCAAAGAAAATGATTTCGGCGGGGCGATAACCAACTATAACAAGGCATTGGAGTGCTCTCCGGATAACGTTGAAATTTATAGGGAGCTATGTATTGTTTATCGTCAAATGGGGGATATAGAGGCCGCAGGGGGCTGTTATGAACGGCTTCTGGAATTACAACCGGATTCTCTGATTTTTCATAAACTGTATATGGGTTTTTTATCTGATCAAAAAGATACTGGTCGGTTAGAAAAATATAGGCTAAAATATCCAGAGTTTTTTAAGAGTATGGTGAACTAATAACATAAAGAAAGTTAAGGAGAAAAGATGAAAGCGAGACTATTAACAATTTTTTTAACTATTATGATGATTCTGGGAAGTTCTTCGCTGGGGCTGGCCGAAGAACAAATGCCTATGGGAGAGATGGACGCGGCGCAGAAAAAAATTATGGAACAGATGCAGGCTTATAGTACGCCTAATGAGCATCATGACGTATTAAAGAAGATGGTCGGTTCATGGGACGCAGAGGTAAAATATTGGATGGCTCCCGGAGGTGAACCGCACACGTCGCAAGGAACAGGCGAATTAGAGTTGATTATGGGCGGGCGCTTTTTACAACAGACCTTCAAGGGAGATGCGATGGGTCAGGTTTTTGAAGGTATGGGAATCCTGGGATACGACAATATCCGTCAGGAATATCAGAATATCTGGTTTGATAATATGAGCACGGGATTAATGATGAGTACCGGTCAGTATAATTCTGAAGGCCAAATGATAAAAGAAGAGGGAATGCTATCCTGTCCGCTGACTAACGGAGAGCGGTGGTTTCGTTCTGTAACAACGTTTGTGGATGAAAACACGTTCACGTATGAAACATTTATGAAAGATGAAAATGGAAATGAATTTCAATCTATGATCATCAACTATACAAGAAAATAATAATTGGTTTTTAAAAACGGCTGTCGAATAAAACTTCGGCAGCCGTCTTTTTGTTGATAGAAGGACTATCTTCGATGCAGGCGGTGATTGAACTCAGTCCATGGAAAGCTCTTGCCCGGACATTCCGTGCTGCTGCCGTGCACTTGCCCATGGCCCATCACATGATCGTCGGGGATATGATAATATTTCTGCAGTTGACTGACTAAATCTACCAGGGAATCCATCTGCGCCCGTGTCATTTTATCTTGATTAAAATTTCCTACTAAACAAATACCAATCGCTTTAGTATTCATATCCGACGCTTTACAATGCGCACCGTCCTGTTGTTTTAGCCATCGGGGAGAAACCTCAATAAAGCCGTCCGCTTTCTCTCCATGACCGTTATTGATAATAAAATGATAACCGACGCCGCGATCCCAGCCTTTAGCCAGATGTGACTTATGAAAAGCCAGGGAGCTTCCCTGATCCGTGGCGCTGTGGTGAATAATAATGTATTTCCATTTATTGGAAGGATAGGGAGTAAATACTTGGGAGGGCTTATTTGCTCTTGGAATAATAAGTTTTTGACCCATTTGAATTGGGGAAGAGGGGTTAAGGTGATTGGCGTTTAAAATAGAATCGAGACTGACGTCGTAAATCTTACTGATTCGCCATAGTGTTTCCCCCGGGGCAACCGTATGCTGAACTGTTGATCGATGGGATTTATGCGGGGTGTAAATGGTGTGCGATGGCGGCAGGGTCGTGCCGCAGGCACTCAAAAGCGAAGATAAACATAAAAGAAAGATAAAAGTTTTAATCTTTCTGAGCATTTGAATTTCTCCGGATTTTGGGGAAGGTTAAATACTAATACATGACAGTATATCAACAGATTTGTCAAAATACCAGTGCCGCCTGGTTTTCTTTCCGATTATATTTTATCGCCGATAAAGAAAATCCCGCAAAAAACCTGTCCAATTCCGGGGATTTCTAGTAATATATGGAACAACAGGAGAGGGTAAATGGAGATTGAGAATTTGATAAAAGTTTTGCAGGCATCGATTGCCCCGTGTGTTTTAATTTCCGGACTTGGATTATTGTTGCTTTCTATTAGTAATCGTTTTGTTCGGCCGATTGATCGTATCCGCCAATTATGTCACGCGATAAAGGATGCCCCTCCGGAAGATCAGAGCATTATAAGAGAACGGTTACAAATTTATTATACGAGATGCCGGTTATTAAGAATTTCTATTGCCTTGATTGTGGCCAGTATATTCTTTGTCAGTCTTATGATGGTTATGTTGTTTACAAATCTTGTTTTTCATATTCAACTGGTTTTTTTAATTAAATTGGTTTTTATCGGGATGCTGGGCTGTTTGGTTGCGGCGCTCATTTTTTTCCTGCTGGATATCCGGCTGGCCTTGCATTCGATCAAAAAAGATGTTGATAAACACTTGATAAAATAATTCTACATGCATATCGGACGTACACGCTTTAAAAATCAGATTGTTACGGAATTTATTCCACCATCCAATAAAAAATCCCGCAAGGTGATGATTTTCTGCGCTGGCGTTCCCAGCGCCCCTTTTAAGGATGATGTTCTGGAATTCTGGGCGAAAAAAGGGCACTGGACATTTTTTCCCCGTTACCGCGGAACATGGGAAAGCTCGGGTGGTTTTTTATCACGTTCGCTTGAGAAAGACGTGCTGGATGTGATCGATTCTGTTTCATTGCCTTTTAAAGATTATTGGAATGGAAAAACTTATAAGGTAGAACCTTCTTCGGTGACCGTTGTCGGGTCCAGCTTTGGCGGTCCGGCGGCCATTCTATCTACATTAGATGAGCGGGTTAATAAAGCGATTTGTATTTCTCCGGTTGTCGACTGGAAGGCTGAGAATAAAGCGGAACCGTTGAGCCATCTCTACCAGTTTCTTCAGTTAGCCTATCCGGGAGCCTATCGCATTAATAAAACGGCATGGAATAAACTGGCCAGGGGGACTTACTATAATCCGGTCAGACATCAGGAAAAAATTGACGGGCGCAAGGTGATGATTTTTCATGCGAAGAATGATGATGTTGTCAAATTCAAACCGGTTGCCAAATTTGCCAAAGAGGTTGATTGCACATTCATCGGTCTTAATAAGGGGGGGCATTTATCATCTTCCATGTTGATGAAGAATAAATATTATCGAAAAGTGAAAGAATTCTTGGGAAAATGACGCAAATAGCGCTGTTGGTGAAAGGCAACCGGAAAAGTCGCGATATTCCCAAATTTTGATATACTGTTTTCAGAAACGTAAGGTTTTTTTGTTATCTAAGGTTAATAGGTAAAAAGGAGGGGGAATGACAGGAACAACACCAAACAAAGATCTTATGGCAGCCGCCAGGGTCAATTTAACCGGGCTGTGGGGGAAATCGGCATTGTTTATTTTAGTTTATTTTTTAGTTGTTTTGCCGGTTAGTATGATTCCTATATTAGGGGGACTGGCATCCTGGGTTTTCGGTGGGCCGCTTGCATTGGGTTATGT
>JAGQKQ010000013.1 GCA_020430005.1 Candidatus Omnitrophota bacterium | reverse complement strand
CAGGCTCTCAAATATCCCGGAGACGATTCCACAATCTCTTTGGGAACAACTTTGTCCTTTAAAACTAATTTCTTGTTGTAGACATCATCCAGAAAGGCATTGATAGCAAAAACTCTTTGGAGAAGACCGCGATTGATAATATCCCATTCTTCGTAAGGAATAATCCGGGGCAGGAGGTCAAAAGGAAGCGTCCGTTCAATACCCTGACCTTCGTGATAAACATTAAACGTGATCCCCATAGAAACGTAGGCTTTTTCCGCGGTGTGCTGCTTGGCTTTAAGGTCTTCAATGCCAAGTTTTTCAAGCTTATTCAGCAACAGTTTGTAGGAAGGTCTCACATCACCATCAGGAGTGAGCATTTCATCATAAAAACTCTCGGTTTTATAGTTAACTAGTAAGCTTTTCATCCTTTTTCCAAAAAAAAAGCCCAACAAAACATATGTTTTGTCGGGCGACCTAACCCTTTTATAGACATCGTTGCCTTACTTAAGATGATGATAGTATAGCCTAATATATCAGGATTGTCAATCTAATGACGTTTACCCTACCTTTTTAGACCCGCCCGCTTAACATAAGTTTATTTGAATCAAAATAAATTTGTGATAAGCTTTAGTTATGGTTGATCTATTCTTTTTAAAAACATTTGTCAGTGCAGCGCGGTCAAAATCTTTTAAGACCGCGGCTGAACGTAATTTTATCACACAACCGGCAGTATCTCAACAGATGCGGGCTCTGGAAAAAAAACTGGGCGGAAAACTGTTCCAGCGCCAGGGCAAGAACATTGTCCTCACCAGTGCCGGAGAAATTCTCCTCCCTTACGCGGAAAACATTCTTCACCAATATACAGAGGCCCAGTCCCGTATCCAAAAAATGGAATCGCACTACATCGGAACGATCCGTACCGCGACTATTTACAGTATCGGTTTATACGACCTGCAGCCTCTTGTACGACGCTATTTATCCAAACATCCGCAAGTCACTATTCAACTGGAATACAATCAAAGCCGCCGTATTTATGAAATGGTCCAGAATCAGCGAATCGACTTCGGTTTTGTCGCCTACCCGAAGGAAATGCCCGGCGTTCAATCGACCGTATTTCATAATCATAAACTGGTCTGTGTGCAATCACCGCACAAGCGGGTTTTCTCCAAAAAGACCGTTACTTTGAAAGATCTTAACGAACAGCCGTACATCACATTTTCCGCAAAAGTTCCAACGGGAAAAGCCATTGATAATTTTCTAAAGACAAAAAATATTAATCCCCGTTACATTCAGGATTACGAAAACATTGAAACCCTAAAAAGCGCTGTTTTAATTGGTATGGGATTTTCAATCGTTCCTAAAGCCACCATTCAGCATGAACTGAAGAATGGTGATCTGGAAATTGTGAATGTTAATAAGCTGGATATTGAACGGCCCTTAGCCGTTCTCATGGCCAAGGACAAAGTTTTAACCAAGGCCATGAAAGGCTTTCTCTCTTTAATTACCAAGAAATCAATTTAACATCCCTGGCAATTCATGGAACGTGGACCAGCTGAAATCAGACTTTGCCCTAATTTACAATCTGTAAACTGCTCAAAGTTTTTAACAAACATTTCTGCTAGCTTATGCGCGGTCTGATCGTATTTCTCTTTGTTAGTCCAGGCTTCGCGCGGATTCACAACTGTCTCCAATCCCTGAAAATCCACCGGAACAGCCAGATTTAAATCGGACAATATCTGCCATTTCATATCCGCCAATGTTCCGTCAATAATCGCATCAATGATCGTACGATTATCTTTAATGGAGATCCGGAAACCTTCTCCATAACTGCCGCCCACCCAGCCGGTATTGATCAGGTACGCGTTGCTATGATGTTCTTCCATTTTCCGGGCAAGGATCTCCGCGTATTTAACCGGATGCAGCGTCAAGAACGCTTTACCGAAACAGGCGGAGAATGTGGCCTGCGGCTCATTAACACCTAGTTCTGTTCCAGCCACTTTGGCGGTATACCCGCTTAGATAATGATACATGGCCTGTTCTTTGGTCAGCTTGGCCACCGGCGGCAATACACCAAAAGCGTCGCAGGTTAAGAAGATAATGTTTTTAGGATGTCCGCCTTTGGAAACAGGTTTCACAATGTTATCGATATGATAAATCGGATAAGAGACACGGGTATTCTGTGTTTTTTTGGCGGAAGAAAAATCAATCACACCTTTTTCATCAATATCAAGGTTTTCCAAAAGCGCATCCCGTTTAATGGCACGATAGATATCCGGTTCACGTTCTTCGGTCAAATTAATACATTTCGCATAGCATCCGCCTTCAAAATTAAAGACACCTTCATTGTCCCAGCCGTGCTCATCGTCGCCGATTAATTGGCGTTTGGGATCGGTTGAAAGAGTTGTTTTCCCTGTTCCCGATAGCCCGAAGAACAAAGCCGTATCTCCTTTTTCGCCTTTATTGGCAGAACAGTGGAACGAACCAATCCCTTTAAGCGGAAGAAAGTAATTCATGATAGAGAAGATGCCTTTCTTAATTTCTCCGCCATACCATGTTCCCCCAATCACTGTGGTACGTTCGCTAATGTTAAAGGCAATAAAAACTTCTGATCGCAAGCCGTGATGTTCAAAATCTTTACACGTGGCTTTACACGCGTTAAAGATCGTCCAGTCCGGTTGAAAATCCTTCAACTCTTCTTCCGTTGGACGGATAAACATATTTTTAAAGAAATGCGCCATCCATGCCACTTCGGTGATCAGGCGAACCTTGATTTGTGTATCTTTGTTGGCCCCGCAAAATCCGTCCATCACATATAATGTCCGTCCGCTTAACCGTTGAAGAGAGATATCCTTCAAATGATCCCATGTGGCCTTAGAAATTTTCTTGTTATCCGATCCAGCGGCCGTTCCGTCGGCCCACCAAACCGTATCTCCCGTCATTTTATCATGAACAATATATTTATCTTTCGCGGAGCGTCCGGTAAACTTTCCGGTGTCCACAGCCACAGCACCTAATGACGAAACTGTTCCTTTTTCATACCCTTCACGGGCCAGATCTGTTTCATGTTTGAACAATTCTTCATAAGAAATGTTATAGTAAATTTTCTGTACGTCTTGAATGCCGACGTTAATAAGGTCTTTTGTGTTCATCATGTCCTCCTCTATACTTTCCGACAGAATAGAATTAAAATTGTAACGAAATTTGTGTCCCGAAAATTTGATTGGCGTACCAATCAGTGGCCCCGAGTTTATTTTGAATCATATAAAACGTTTTTAGCGACATCTTGTCGTTAACCTTGAAAGTCGCGCCAATGGGAATTGTACGGTTTTCATCATACGCATGTTCGGCGATGTTATAGATAAATTCGCTTTCTGCGTAAACATCCTTCACAGGCCCTTTATCCTTCAATGCATAAGACAATGTCCAACGATGGCGTAACCGTGTATTGTAAGACCCTTTATCTTCAATCCATCGGAACTCCACACGGTTACGGTTTTTAAACGTCAGCCGTTCACCCCACTTAAATTTGGGATTGGCCTCCAGCTCCAAACGGTGCTGAAACTTATCTTCCGCCAATGTTCCGTCACGACTCTGTGTACGGTAATTCAAATAGGTATAATTTGTGCCCAGACTGAGATGTTTCCAAAGATCGTATGACAACCGCTGACTAATGTAATAAAGACCAAGGTCATCCGTATCGTTATAAAACCTGGCTTCCGCGAAAATGGTCCAATCAACCTTCTTGGTGTCCACCATTTTCAAAGAATACCTGGACCAGTATTGAAAATCATCTTCAGCCTGGGCTGGTGGCGTTATTAGAAAGCATGACATCATCATTAAAACAATAATTCTTTTCATAAGTCTTACCCCAATCCGAAAACTTTTGTTATGACAAATTGAAACCCGGCTAACAGCGCAAGAAACGAAATGATAGAGATTAACGCGCCGGTCCGTATCATATCCCGAATATGGATGGTGTCTGTGGCAAAAGCGATCGCGTTCGGCGGTGTTGATATCGGCAGCGCCATGGCGAACGAACAGGCCAACGAAATGGTGATTGCCAAAAACACACTATTTTCTCCCGGTAATGCGAGAACAATCGGGATCAATAAATTCGCAGTAGCCGTATGGCTCATAAATGTTCCTAACACCAATCCCAAAAAGCTGAAGGCTACAACCAACACCAGACCGGTTTGATTAAAGACATCCAGCCCGACTAACCAGGTGGTTAATCCGGATACATCCAGCCCTTTTCCCAACGCCAGGCCGCCCCACATTAATACCAATACATGCCAGTCAATTTTCTTCAGGTCATTATGATCCAGTAAATGCAAACCGAAAAACAAACCTACAGCTAATAAGGCGACCATGGCTGAGGGAATTTTATGAAAGGCCGAGGTTAACCACAAAAGGATCGTAACGACGGCCACAATTGCTGTCATTTTACTCTGGCGGGTCACGCGTGGATTCTCTGTTAATTTTAGAACAACCTCTTCCTTTTGTGGTGGAAAAACTTTATAAAGAATCACGCTGGCAATAAATAATAAGACGAGTGCCAAAGGAACGGCCATTACCATCCAGGAAGTAAAACTTAAATGTACGCCCTGATCGGCAAGAATACCAAGGGCGATGGCGTTTGGTGGTGTTCCTACCGGAGTTCCGATTCCTCCAATATTGGCCGCGAAAGGAATAGATAACACGATTCCCTTTTTAAATGGATCATCATTATCAATTTGTTTAAGCAGAGGAACAACCATCGCGATCATCATTGCTGTTGTGGCCGTGTTTGACATCCACATCGATAAAAACGCCGTCGTAAACATAAAACCTAACATAATAGTGTAGGGCTTTGATCCGAACAGCTTCAACAGCTTGTTAGCGATAATGTGATCCAGTTCATATTTATGTAAAGCCGTTGCCGTTACAAGCCCTCCCAAAAACAGCATAATAATGGGACTACCGAACGGAAGCATAAAAATCTTATAATCGGCCGCGCTTGTTCCTAACGCGCCCCCGGGACGGCAAAGTAAGAACATCTCTAAAAGCACAACTAAAAAGCCGGTGGTATATAAAGGAATAATCTCCATAGCCCAGGAAAGCGCGGCAAAGGTAAAAATAAATGCCATACGCCGCGGCGCTTCTCCGGCTGAGACAGGAAAAATCCAGTAAATAAAAAGAGAAATCATCACCGCTAAAGCGGCTTTTTGGCATTTGCGGCTTTGGAGCATTTCCATCAATATATTTTTTAAAGACTTCATAGTATCCTCGCTTGCTAAAAAGGTTTTTCTTCATTCACTTTTCCGAGTATACTACAATTATAAAATAATCTAAGCTTTTTATTTTTATGATATTGATAAGATATACTTATTTATATATTTTCGTGTGAAGGGCGTAGGAACACCGTTTTAGGTAAATTTTATGATGAGATCTTGATGGTGAGGAAACAACTTAAGGAGAGCATTTCTGTCGGCCAGCTCAAAATCATTAAATTCAAATCCGGGAAAAACCGCACAACTGACCAGCCCGTAACTTCCATTAAAGCCCACCTCCGCGGCGAACCAGTGGCCATGAGGAATAATAACCTGGAGAGACTGCCCTTCGGCAATCTCCAACCCCACTATCTCTTTTTGATATTCTCCGGTAGGACTAATGAGATGGATGGCTACCGGTGATCCGGCATGAAAATACCAAATCTCATCGGATTGAAGACGATGAAACTTACTAACCTCCCCCGCCTTCAAAAGAAAATAGATAGATGTCCCAAGCGCACGCTCGTCTTTATACCGCTCTGGCAGACCAGCGGAAGACACCCTGTCGGCCGCGCGATAAACTTCTCTATAATACCCGCCTTCGGGATGAGGCTGTAACTGCAGTTGTGAAATCCTAAACTCTGCGGCATTCATACGACTTATGGAATATACTCTTCAAACCCTTCAATAATTTCTTTCAGCTTGACCCGCTCATCCATTCCCCATTCTTCATCGGAAAATAAGAACGACACCTGAACGGTAGCGCCGTCATAAATATAAAAATAATCCCGCCGCTGTGTATTATCGCTAAACGCGGATAAAGCCTTCACCAAAACAGCATCGTGCCCGGCAAATTCCACATTTTCTAACCGGAAGCCGTCTTTGTACAATCCGGTTTGCTTAAAAAAATACGTATTCAACTGACTTAAAAATAAAAATTTCTTATCCAGCTTTTTAAACGCCATTGTAATTATCGGATCTTCCTGCATAACCACTCGCTCAACACCATCCTCAGCCATAATGACTTCCTGATTGAGATCGCAAAGAAACTGAATTCCCATATCTTTGATTTTACAAATAGGTAATTCGCCGGGCTCATCAACCGACACATCTTCCTCCGTAAGATTTTCCGACATTGCTCCGTCATCGGACAAAAACTGATCTGGATCCTCCATCAATGCGCCGCCGTCTAAAACCGGTTCACTTTCAAACAGCGCATTATATAATCTTGAATTGGCGGACGCGGCTTCCTGCGACACGTCCTCTGTCATTGTTTCTACATCAGCCGCTTCTACCGGAGCCTTTGACTTTTCTTCAACAAATTCATAATCCATCGGGACCGTTTCTTCCGCCATAACCTCTTCTTCGCTGCTAACACCGGCCGTTTCCTTTTTGTTTCCCGCATAGGCCGTAATATAAATCAATGCCAACAAAATAATCGTAACGGCCGTTAAACGACGATTAAACATTTCACCTTCTACCATTATCATCTCCTCTCTACGATACGCAAACCCGCGCCTGACACAAAAAAACCCAAGCTACGATCATCCCTCATCGGATAGCTTGGGTTATTCAGGCATATTGCTGAAATCCTTGCCGACAGCCTTGCCGGCCTTTGTTGTTACAATAATATGACCTTGATTAGTATAATAACTGAGCTAAGGGTTGTCAACAGGACAACGCATATAAGGAAAAAATTTCATTACTATCTAAAAACAAAACAGTTAGCGCCAACACGTTTTCACGTACAAGCCAATAGCCGACAAATAATCACCGCTTATTTTCTCCATTTGATAAGCCACTTCCGCCTGCTGCGTTCCGTTCGATAAACCCTGACCCGAAATAAGCCCGACCTCTCTTAACCCTTCTTCCATATTAGCGTGCGACACATTAAGATCTTTGTAACATTGATGCAGAAATTTCTGCATGTTTCTATCAGCAAAGTGGGACTCCTTATATCGCGCCACATCATACCTGTTTCTTATTAGGAAATACCCGAACAATGCCTTTTGCACTTTGTAATTGATCTTCTTTTGTCCTTGATGAATAACATCCAGAACATTCTGATCGGGCCGCGTTTGATGTACCATTTCCAAAAACAGCAAGACACCCAGCAAAGTTGCCGAGGCACCTCCAAAGGCCTCAATCATATCCTGGCGGCGCTCCGGCCAAAGCTTTGGCTTTAACGCAGCCCATTGCCCCAGAGCATGCCACGCAAAAACCTGAACATACCCTGCCGATGATGTTTCACGCAACTCATCTAATATTGCAACCGCGTCCTGTGAATGTTGCATATCGAGACGACCAGCCAATTCCCCGACCGCTCTCGCAATAAGACACCGCTTAAAGCAGTCATGATAAAACAATGGCGGGACCGGCGGCACTAAATGATACGGAGCACCATCCACAGGTTCGTGATCAACCACTGCTGATCTAAAAATTCTAATCATCTTTAATTTATCGGAACTCGCGATTAAATGCTTTATGTCTGTTAATGAAAGAATTTTATTATTCTTCTCAAAAGCACTTTGCAGCTTCTCCTGAAAACGTTTATACAAATACAACGACAGAGAAAAAGGCATACGCTTCTCCCTTAACAAAAAGTTTTCGAAAAAACGCACAGCCTCGATGTTATAAAACACGAGTTTGTGGTTTATTGAACTGTTTTGTTAAACGAGAAACTTTGGAGGCAATGTCGGGACGGGTAAAACAGGTTTTTGGTGAAGACACAAAAGAGAGTGGTAAAAATAAACCGATTCTTGCGGAAAGACAAGAGGATTATGCCAAACTACAGCATCATCTTCTTCAAAAACATCATTCTCCTGGGCAGAAGAATCATTATGTTCTATCTGTACAGCAACGGAACGGTCGGAAGGCAAAAAATACAATGCCGTGGCGGAAATCAAAAAATAAATTATTAGAGTCTTTAATTTCATAAAATATATTTTAACAACATCATTGCTTCTTCAAAACTTACAATTACCTTCCTTTGTTTCCATATAACTTTGAGGTTAAATCGGATTGCCAGTATTCGTGAGTATTAACATCCATGATCGTTAATTTTCCGGACCACCCGGCACCGGTATCCAGTAGTATCACGTTACACAAAAACAACGGCGTGGTGCCAAGCCCATCAATTTGTTCCGGTGTCATATCGTTTGTAATTTGATTGCGGGCAAAGCGTTGTGTGGTTGTATGACCGACATAGATTTCATCATACGTTGAAAACTTAAAGTCCTGCTTCCGCCGTGTCCTTCTCCAGGCGCTTTCGACCATTTTTCTATCCCAGGTCAATTCATGGGCCGTGTGTTTGTCCATTTTCTTTTGATGATCGATGCCGGCATGGACAAATAATTTATTATTCCACTCGATCCACAAATGCGCGTTCTTTAAAAAATTGACATGCTTTTTCGGCATGGCCTTACCGCCATAAGACTGTTTTGTTTCACTTCCGCCTTGTGTCAGCCATAAATCCGGCTCATCCCCTTTGGTAGCCCAATCCAACGCCCAGAAATCATGATTGCCCATAATGTAATCGCAATGTTTAATCTTTAACAGCTCGCTAATACACTTTTTTACCTGCGGATATCCATCACACACATCACCGAGGACAATCAACCGGTCCTTCTGATAATCAAAGCCTGAACGTTCCAGACATTGAATAAGCGCTTTATACGCACCGTGAATGTCTCCAATAGCAAAAACTCGCATAACGCATTATTTATTTTTCTGATTAGCCCCGTAGTAAACGGTGCCGGGTTCAATTTTAGTATCTTTGGGAACCGTCGCTCCGGCGGCGACCACCGCGCCGTCACCGATCTCCACCCCGGGCATAACGATGGAATTAAGGCCGACAATGACATTTTTTCCAACCTTCACTTTTTTGATTACAAGCCCCTTCTTCTCAAATAAGTGGCAGATGACCGTGGCATTACCGCCGATAACGGAATTGTCACCGATCTCTAACAAAGGAATATCGCCCACACGGGTGGAATTAATTTGAACATTCATTCCCATTTTGGCGCCCATCAGACGATAAAAGAGCGCGCTAAACGGGGTGAGCAGCATAAAGTCCATAAAAAATGCGCGGACGGCGATGGTAAGAGCGCTGGACATCATCCACTTCAGCATGGTCAATGAACCAATAGAATAAACCCCTTCTTTGACATTTAACATCAAAATAATTCTTGTCAGGCTTGAGGTAAAGATTAAGAGGATGCCGAAAAGAAAATATCCAAAGGCCAACCGGAAGGCCAGACCCAGCACGCGGAGTGATAACACAACGTCTGCCGAGCCTTGCCAGTAATCAATAATAATATAAAGCGACGGGAACAGTGTTAAGCCGAGGACAACCACCCCGGCCGCGTACATCAATAAAGTAAACAAAACCTGTGCTGTGGTGAGAATAAATGTCTTTCGCATGATCTTAGATTATCATGAATTGGAAGGAAAAGAAATCGTGAAAAGGGATAGTTAATCTATGGCGAAGAGGCCTGTCCCACTTTTTCAGATTTATTCTTGTTTAACTCTAACACATTCCCTTCAGCATCAAATGGAAAGCCTTGATTGTAAGTAAGATGTGAAATGCCAATGTTAAAACCGGTTCTAACACTTATATTGATATATTGACATTCATTAATATGCGAGTAATTCTTCACAATATCTACAGTTTTTTTAACTTCACCAAATGTAAATTCCTTATCATCAAATTTCTTTTGTAACTGAAATGCATAGACAATTAAGCCGGTCGTCTGCTTGCCGGCAGTATCAGTAAAAATATTGTGAAAAACGCCGACATTGTCAAATGACGTTTTACTATCAATTTCTCTCGACAAGTCAGTCAATTCTTGAACAATTTCCGGACTGGCGAAATTTTGAGTCTTAGCAAAATAGCTTGCTCCAGCAATTATTAATATGCTAATAATCGCTACTAATCCATAAGCAAATTTTGCTTTCTTCGGGTTTTCCAATTTCTGAATTTCTTCTTGAGAATATTCATCTTTTCTAACAACAATAGAATCTGCCAACAGGTCATGCAGCCCTCTTTTTAAGGGATGAAATGCGACTAAAAAAATTGTTCCAATGAACAATACAAAGATGGCATAATTATAAAAAGTTATTATTGTATTGTTATTAAGCGCTGGAAAAACCGATATTAATGACAGTCCTATCCAAGAATTGTAAAAAAGTAGTGCAACAATAAGATATCTTAGAAATGATCTTGGAAGACTTAAATACGACCCGTCTTTTCTTAAGACTTGAATCTTTAGTGCTTTCTTAGCAAGGCTTTGCCCCTTCCCTATACCACTCTGGAGGATTCCCGTATACAAAAACGTAATAATTAAACCTATCCAAAATCCATTTTCCCCTACCTGATTTAATTGTCCGCGAAAACCAAATGCAATGGCTGCTCCAAATAGTCCGAGAATAATGGAGTCAAGTATATCTGACAGTAGTCTCTTCCAAAATCCAACAACAATTAACTTCTCTTTTTGCTTTTTATTCATTTTTTCTTCTCATTAAGTAAATAAAATGGGGTAGAGCAAAATAAAGGGCATAGCTAAATTGAGAAAATGAGGCCTCCCTTAAAGCTGTTCCCCTCTTTCTCTAATTACTCCTTACAAACAGAAAAACCGGAGGTTTGAACAACTCGAGACCCCCCGGCACTAACATCCAACGTATACATTTTATAAGCTGTTTTGCGGTATCCACCAACTCCGCCGTATTCCAGAATAATTTGATATTCGCCACCCGGCTCGGCAATAAATGACTTCTCATGAAAACCCGTTGACGCGCCGGTAAGCGGAAGATGGAAAAATCCATGCACGCGGAAATACTGACGGCCCGCAGGAACATAAATCACTTCTGACATATGTTCCTTTTCCAAAGATACTGTCCCCATATGCTGCATTTTGCAGCTTTGATCGGGTTCAAAAATATAAACATCCAGATCCGAAAAATCTCTGTCTTTAATAATCGTCACTTTGGCGCGGGGTTTGGAAGAACTGGTCGAAACATAAGGTTTTGAAGTCACACAACCACCCAAAAACAACACTACCGAAAACAAAACAAATGATGTCAACCGCATACTGTTCTCCTCGTTTCTATGACGATGGGGTCTGTCCCTTTTTGGGGTCTGTCCCTTTCTTTTTCTTTTTATATCGGCGGGGATGCGTATGCGCAGGCTTTCCTCTCTTTTTCCTGGCCCCGAAATATCCCTGACGTTTTGGCTTTTGTTCGGTCGGCTTGGGCTTAACCTTTTTGTCGATAAAATCATTACCGGAAAATTGTGGATGCGTAGAGCGCGGTAATGCCATCTTTATTAATTTTTCAATTTTGCTGACATCATGGCTTTGTGCCGGCGTGGCCATGGTCACCGAATGACCTTCTTTGCCGGCCCGTCCGGTTCGTCCAATGCGGTGAACATAGTTTTCGACATCGTCGGACAAATCATAATTCACGACCAACTCGATCATGTTCACATCAATCCCTCTGGCGGCAATATCTGTGGCCACAAGCACGCGGAAACGTCCCCGCTTAAAACCTTCAATGGCCTGGTTCCTTTGCCCCATAGAACGATTAGAATGAATTTCCGCCGCTTTAATGCCCATAGCCCGAATGTTACGGGTGACACGAGAGGCCTTTTGTTTTGTCCGGGTAAAAACCAACACCGAACCGCGGTATTGCTCTAAAAGCATTTTTAACACGTCATTCTTTAACGGTTCTTTAACAATAAATAATTCCTGCGAGATTTCTTTTGTGGTTGTTCCCGATGGGGCAATTTCGATATTAATCGGCAACTGCATATTACTTGTGGCCAGTTTCAAAACATCCTGCGGCATGGTGGCGGAAAACAACAACGTTTGTTTTTTATTAGTTACACACCGCAAAACACTTTTTACCTGCGGCGCAAAGCCCATATCAAACATACGGTCGGCCTCGTCCAGCACAACAACATAAACATGACCCAAATCTATCGTGCCTTGATAAATATGATCGTTCAACCGCCCGGGTGTGGCAATAATAATGTCGGGCTTTCGTTTTATTTCGGAAATTTGTCCGCCAATTTTAACCCCGCCAATTAAAACAGTACTGCGCATTTTGAAGGCTTTTAAAAGTGGTCGGATAGCGTCTTCAATTTGCAGAGCCAGTTCGCGCGTTGGAACCAGAATTAAGGCCTGACCGCCTTCCGCAGCTAAACGTTGAATAACCGGAATGCTGAAGGCCATGGTTTTACCTGTACCGGTTTGCGCGACGCCGATAATATCTTTTCCTTCCAGGGCAATAGGAATGGCCTGGTGCTGGATCGGCGTTGGTGTTGTAAACTTTAATTTATTTAAGACGTTCAGCATTTCGGGCGCAATGCCCAAATGATAAAATGTTGCGTTTGTATGACTCACACGTTCTCCGTTTTCTGTTATTGTCCTATAACACTTGGCAGTTGTAGAAGGGCTTGTTCGGCCTTGGCAATGGTTTGGGCCGGAGCCGTACGCGATGCCAGGATTTCATTCCCATATTTATCTGTGACAATAATGGCCGGAATTTGGGTAATAACTCCCGCATTACGGAACGCATTGCCGGTCGCCAGGGCTTTTTTATCGTCGACGGTTGCCCAGGGCATATTATGTTCCCTCATGTAGGGAAGGATACTGGTCTTCGGCTGCTCGGTGGACCAGACGATAATCTCAACATCATCACGATCAGCCAGATTTTGATTATAATATTCAACAAACTTCGGCGAAAAAATCTTACAGCGCGGACACGTGGAAGCGGCGTAATAAATAATATAATAGTCGGCCTTCTTCGCGGGTTTGATCTGACCCTGGGCGTCAATAAGGTTTCCGTCAAAAACGGTTTGCAGAAAACTTGGCCGCTCTTCTTTCGGTATGGCCGCCAGCGCGCGGGCGCGTTCAAAAACATCAGTCTCATTCTGGTTGGCGGACAAAAGCATATCCGATTTCGGATGGGTAAAAAATACCGAATTACCTTCCGCCTTCATAAACAGCGCCTCTTCCCCCGGCTCCAACGTTAATCCTTGAAACCGCGCACCGGATGGTAAACCGACTTTTCCCGGCCAAAGTGAACGGTCGCTGACAATCTTCTGCCAGGTCACTTCTTTTTGGTCCTCCGTTAAAGTAGACCAGAAGGCGTTGGCATCTTCCACCAGCGTGCACTGATCGGCTGTTTGTGTAAAAATAAATCCTTCCGGCGCGATGAGTTCGACTTCTCTGGGAAGAACGTTATAAACCTGAACCTCCGTACCTTTATCCATCGTCGATTGAGAAAACTGCAGATCGTTTTTAACCGTTGTTGTGGCCGGCCAGCGCTCAGGATGATTAAGAAGATCCCGCCATTGCAGTGTTTGCGGCGCAACCGCCTGAGCATTTGATGCGCCCATTAAGAGAAGCGTTGCCATCGTAACCGCAAAAATATTTTTTCCCATACTAAACTCCTTCTTACACCTTAAAAGTCGACTTTCTTGTTTGTCGTGGCTGTGGCCGATCCTAATTTTTTCTGCACGTAATCGTTAAACTCGTTTTGAATATATGTGGCAAAATCCTGATCTTCAATGCGAATAGAAAACGTTTGCTGGCAGGTATCGGAAATTTTAATTTGCATACCGCCCGCGCGTGTGTAAGAACGCACATTCGGATAGTAATTCAGTTCATAGATCGGGATACTCGTGTTGGTTGTCCCGCCGTAACTGCGGCAGACATTATCCAGGACCTTGTAAGGTTCACCGTATTTCTTTTTCATCAACGCCAAGGTTGAGGTTGAGTAGTCAGCGGTCACCTGTTTACCACCGGCCCGGTAGTTTTGGTTGACGGCCGGCCGCTCATGAAGCATGCGGTCAAATGTAATGATCCGGGCCAATCCCTCCCCCTTAACTTCAGGGACAAAATGAATGCCGGCCACTTCATAAACATATTCACCGTTTTCTTGTTTTTCACGGGTGTAATTGAGCGTTTCAGTATATTCGTAAGGCTGTTCCCCGGGGATGTTTTCGCGGCGCTTTTGGTCTTTGATGTTGGTCCACCCGTCGGCTTCAAGGATTTTACGGACTTGACTTTCGGTCATGCCGAGTTTTAGGCCAATCACATCGGCCCCGACCGCCGGTTTGGAATGGTCGACCTTGACGTTTTTTTCAACTTTGTTGGCTGAAACCTGATCTTTAGCTGTATTGCCTCCGCCCCCACAGGCACTGAAACAAATTGAACTTACGACAACCACAAGACACAACTTGATCATTTTTTGCATAGCTCGCCCCTTCCCTATTATGTTAGGTTGAATTGCGTCTAAAATGAGTTTGCAGGAGATTTTGAATATATCACTTTCTAGGAGGGAAGTAAATACTATTTAATTGATTGGGATAGTTAAGATAAATATAAAAAGAAAAATGTTGTCGCAAGAACACAGGCCACTGTGCGGACATGATTCCACGCGGTCCATTCAATTAAATATCTTGACCAAAAGTTTTGAGCGTCCGGACTGGTTGGGTCCGCCGCGTCTAAAGCTTCATTTCTTGGGACATTGAAGATGATGGTCACTAAAAAACATCCTAATAAATAGCAACTGCTGCCTAAGAAAATATAATGACTCCCCTGATGCGGCCATCGCCACACGAACAATAAAATGATCAGCGCTAAGGAACTCAAAGCTGTTCCAAAAAATATAAGAAAAAATAAACCGTTTAATATGACACGGTTAATCTGCCGCATCGCTGACACCCCTTCATGAGGCTTAAGGTTTTTTAACGCGGCCATAATCGTATTTGAAAATATAAAATACACTCCGGCACTTAACCCGTTACCCAGGAGACTAAAAAGAAGCAAAAATTGAAATACGTTTTCTTTCATGATTGATCAGTAGGATAAACCGGGCGTTTTATGAAGATACATATTATCTGTTAATTGCCTGAGCATAAAACCAGCCACATCCGCTCGGGAAATTTTTATCTTAATTTTTTTATCCATGACATCGGTGCCATGGATATATTGACCGGTCTTAGGGCCATCCGTTAAGTTTCCAGGTCGGGCTATGATCCAATCTAGCCGGCTTTCCTTGATCATTTTTTCCTGGGCCTCATGGTCCAAAAATGCCTGGCGTAAAATAAAAGGCACAATGATCCATTTAAAAAGCAGAGGTAGTTTTTCATACGTATCGCCATACCCTAGCGAACCTAGACAAACTAATCGTTTGATGCCGGCAGCGTTCATGGCATCAATAATATTTTTTGTCCCTTTCGCCCTAAGACCGCTCTTATCCTTGGCTGGGGCACCAAGCGCGCATAACACAGCCTCCTGATCCTTCAGGACTTGTTTGACACGATCCGCATCAAGCACATCCCCTTGAACAATATGAAGACGTTCATTTTGGACACCTATTTTATTGACATTACGGACAAAGGCCGTGACCTCATGTCCAGATTCTAAGGCTTGCTCGATGAGTTGAAGGCCCGTGCCTCCACTTGCTCCAAATATTATAATTTTCATTTGTTCTCCTTTATTTACGCGTCAACAGTAGACATATCGGAATACCGGTCCCCGGCGGCGGCGCCTTTTGGGGAGATGGCGTTGATGTGCTGTAATTCTTCTTCACTCAAAGAAATTTCGAGGGCGCCGAGATTTTCATTTAAATACTTTCGCCGCTTGGTCCCGAATAAAGGCACGATATTATCCGCTTGCGCCAGCACCCAGGCCAGCGCCAACTGTGAAGGCTGGACACCTTTCTGCTCGGCCAGGTCTTTGATTTTTTCGACGAGGGCCAGATTTTTGGCAAAATTATCCCCTTGAAAACGGGGATTTGACCGTCGGTAATCGCCTTCCTCAAAATCATCAATGGATTGATACTTCCCCGTTAAAAATCCCCGACCCAACGGGCTGTACCCGACAAAACCGATATTGAGTTCCCGGGTGGTCTGCAAGATACCGTCCTCCGGGTCGCGGCTCCACAGAGAATATTCCGTCTGGATCGCCGTCAACGGATGAACCTGATGCGCCTTGCGGGCCGTTTCAGCAGACACCTCAGAAAGGCCGATATGCAAAACCTTTCCCGCTTTCACCAATTCGGCCATGGCCCCGACGGTGTCCTCAATCGGAACATTCGGGTCCTTGCGGTGCTGGTAATACAAATCAATATGATCAACGCCGAGGCGCTTCAACGAAGCATCGCACGCTTGACGGACATACTCCGGTGTGCCGTTAATCCCCACCCAAGACCCGTCGGGGTTGCGCACAACCCCGAACTTCGTCGCCAGCGTCACCAGATCACGTTTACCTTTGATGGCCTTGCCCACAAGCCCTTCATTCGTAAAGGGCCCGTACATGTCGGCAGTATCCAGAAAGGTGATCCCCGCGTCAATGGCCGCATGGATCGTGGCGATCGATTCTGCCTCTTCCCGTTTTCCATAAAAGTCCGACATGCCCATGCATCCCAAGGCTAACGCCGATACCTTTAAATTGCCTAATTGCCGTTGCGCGATATTTCCCACTATAAACTCCTTGCGGTTTAAATATTTTAATTATATTCGTTGTCGCTCATTCATTATCCATTCATCCCTTCTTGAGTATATTCAACAACAATCTCGATGATTTTACGCACTTCAGGAGCACAGGCCTTAAAACTCATCCGATCAAGAACATCTGTTCCAAATTGACGTAAAACTTCACTAATAAGAGCGTGAACAAATGACTGCGTA